>NZ_JBIPMD010000063.1:0-15274 GCF_044369315.1 Silvanigrella sp. | reverse complement strand
TGAAGTTTACTACAATCGTGTTAGAAAGCATTCGTCGAATGGATATCTGTCTCCAGTTATATTTGAAATAACTAGACCAATGAAAAAGGTCGGTTAATTGTGTCTATAAAATTGGGGGAAGATCACTCTGGCTGCTTCAAACTAAACTTAAAAACAATGAAATTAAAAAAGTAACAACATATCTTACTAATAAAAAGGATACATGTAATTTAAAATTTTCAGAAATTTTAGACAAATGCAAGATAGATAATAAATATGACCTATTAAATTTTTATAATGACTTAAAAAGAAAAGAAACTTCGATAAATAATGAATTCATAGATCGTTTTTATCTTGAATCTATTCTACAAAAAAACTACAACATCCCTCTTTACTTGCCTTTCAATATTTAGGAAATCCTAAAATTTTATCAAAACCTATTGTTGCTATTATTGGTTCAAGAAAACCAACTTATTATGGAAGACAACAGGCTCTATATTTTAGTAAAGAACTCGCTTTAGCGGGCTGTACTATTTTATCAGGTGGCGCAATAGGAATCGATGCCATTGCAAATGCAGTGGGCTACGAATATGGTTCTACTTGTGCAATTATAGGTAGTGGAATAAGACATTTATACCCTTCTTCTAATTTATGCCTTTTTCAAAAAATATCAAATTCCACAAATGGTTTAATTATGAGTGAATTTAATTCTTTTGAAAAACCGCAAAAATGGAATTTTCCAAGAAGAAATCTTTCTATTGCTGCTATTGCTCATTTTGTTTTAGTCATAGAGGCTGCAGTTACAAGTGGGAGCTTAATTACGGCAAACGCAGCTGCCGAATTTGGTATTGATGTTGGTGCACTTCCTGGAGCTGTTAATCAGGCCAATAGCTTGGGTGCTATTGAGCTCATAAAAAATGGTGCATTTTGTATTCAATCACCAAGGGATGTATTAGAAAGAATTTCGTTTCTAAAGCAATATAAAACTCTTATTTAGGGCTATAAAATTGAAAAAAGAATATTTTGAAAATTCGATGTTCCTTTGCAATCATAAAGCATTACAACTATTTGTAGATGAGTTTTTAAAACAATATAAAAATGATTTAAATACGCAATGGTCTATTATATGTGAAAGAAAAGAAGATTTAGTCACAATTCGAAATCAAGTTTTGTTTGAAATTGAAAAAAGACTATTTGATAATAGAACAAATACAAAATCTTTTTTTGGAATTTCAATGTATACTCTGGACAATCTTGCTCGAAATTTTTGTGCTTCATTATCCTCTACATCTTCAATAAAATTAAAAAATGAAATTCCTAAATTTATTTCTTTACCTTATCTTGATGTCATAAATCAAGATCTTTTGATTGAAAATATTTTAAAATTCTATGGTTATAATATCAATGATTCACTACCTATTGCAAAACAAATTTTATCTTTAATCGATATAAATTGGCCTGAAGATTTTAGCTTTGCAAAACTTTTAATCAGCACACAAAATAAAGAAAATATTAAAACAGTTCAAGAAATAAATGAAATAGCTTTAAGACAAATACTAGGAAGTTTTCAGTATGGAACTTATGAATTAGCAAATTATAGTAGACTCCAAAGCTTGGTCAAAGACTATTTACAGGGAAGTTTTATTGATCATTTATCCGAATATAACGATAAAATTGTATTACCATACCAATTTTTGAAAGGAAATATTTTATGGATTTCAGCCCCTGAGCTTTTAAATGAATTACCTATAAATAGCGAATTAAAAAAAGATTATAATTCATTAAATACGATTAAACCAGGTAACTTTCAAAGTTTTTATGTTGATGAATTTAAAAACTCTATATTAAAGGCTCGAAAAATATTAAATATAAATAGTTTATTTATTTCTTCCAGAACAATTTTAAAAGAAGCTCAAAATGAAATTGAGCTTAAACACGATCACATAAGTTATTTTATATCAGAAAATAGACATTGTTATTCAGAAAATTCCAAAAATATAATAAATGATCAAAATACGTTTTGCATTTTGGCCGACTTTGATCCTGGAAAATTTAAAGAATCACAACCCGATGCTGCTGGTAATTATCAAATAACAAAACAAATGATATCTAATTGGGAAATAAATAATACAAATTTTACAGATGCAAAAGAAATTTTCCCTCAAATTGAAAACTTATTTGAAAAATTCATTGAACAAATATCTTTAATAGGGAACGAAAAAAAACTAAATGAAATTGGAAAAATTTATGCTTTAGATGTCAAACAAAAAAATGATGAATTTATAAAACATCTCTTTTATAAATCTATTGAAAATGAAAAAATTCAAATTGGAATCCAACACCCTATTTCTTTATATCCAAAAGCTTTATCTTATTTTTCTACAAATAAATTACCCCAAAAAATAGTTTCTATTGGCAGAGCTCATGCTCCCACAGGATCAAGTTTTCATGTTAAAGTTTTAAATAATGCAATTTCAATATTAAGAAAACAAGGAATTTCAATTGATCTCCCAGCTAGTGAAATTATGTATCGAGGATTTTGGAAAAATCTTGCTAATCTTGGAATACCTCTTGAATTTTGGTTAGAGAATCCTTCAGAATTAAATAATTTTCCAAAATATTTAATTCCAAATAAAAATATTTTTAAATTTGGAATTCTTTTTCCCGAATCAATTGAAAGTCATTTAATAGAATTATTAACTCAAAAAGTAGAAAATAATAAAGTTATTTTTCCTATTTGGAATGAACATTTAATTCAATGCAATTATAAAATTTCTATTACAAGTTTTGAAAAATATGTTAATTGTCCACTTCAATTTTTATTGCAAGATGTTTTAGGTATTAGACAAAATGACAATACTATTCTTAAAACAGATCATTTAGAAATTGGTAGTAAAATGCATCTTATTGCTGAACAATTTATAACAAAAATTGTTACAACATTAGGTAATAGTAATTATAGTAGAATTATGCTTCCAATATATAGTGATATTATCTTAAATTTAAGTAATGAAAATATATTTTTGAGTAATAATAAAAAGGATTGGATAAAAATATTTTGTAATGCTATTGAGAAACACGGATTTTTATTTGAAGCATTTCTTAAAGAAGCTTCTATAGAAGCAATTGAAAATTTATGGGATATAAATAAAAATAATGAAAAATCTAAATTTATACTTGTTCAAGAAAGGGAAATATTAAAAAGAACATTTTATCGTTTTCTTCAAATAGAGAAAAATTTTGCTGAAGATATTGAAGAAAAACTTACAGGAATTGAACGAGAAAGGCCAATATCTCTTTCCTTAGGTGGTCTTGTTTTTTCTGGAAAAATTGATAGAATAGATGCTACACAATTTGGATTAAGAATTATTGATTACAAAACTTCAAATATTCCTAAAACAGAAAAAAAACTTTCTTTATTGCCATCAGAGTTAATAGAAATGAAAACCTCTAAATTGAGTGTTCAAGGTGCATTATATTGTTTAGCCTGGTCTCAAACAAAGCTATTAGATGAAGAAGATTTATTTCGAAATCAAATAAGGTCATTTTCATTATATCATTTAAAAAACTTAGATGAAAAAGCGAATCCTATCTTAAATTATGAATTTGGTGGCGATGGACTAAAAAAAGATAATACTCATTATCAAAAACTTTATAATGAATATTTAGTTTATGCGAATAACTTAAAATCTGGTAATTTTTATCCCAAACCCATCAAAAAAAATACATGTGAATTTTGTGATTTTAAAGCAATATGTTCTATATCAAAAAAACAAAACGATGAAGATAATATAGATAATAATACAATTTGATTATTATGAGTTATTTTAAAGGTAATAAATATGAAAAATTTTACCATAGAACAAGATAAATGCATCCATTTTTACCCTAATAAATTGGATTTAAAACAACATTTATTGATAGAAGCAGGTGCAGGTGCGGGCAAAACAGCTGTATTAACAGAACGAACAAAATGGTTATTATCAAATAAAAAATTAAATATAAGCCCATCGCAGTTATTTATAGTTACATTTTCAAAAGATGCCGCTTCTCAAATTCAAGAAAGAGTTGAAAAAGAACTGTCTCAAATAGATCAACTCTCAGATGCCATTTCTTTTATACATATCTCCACAATAGATAGTTTTTTTTCAGAACTTGTAAATTGTATTTATCCTACATGGTGGGAATCGAGTCAAAAAAGAAAAAACCTTTTTTCAATGCCGCCACGCTTACAACTTATTGATGAAGAAATAATTTGTAATGAACTATACAATTCGATTCAAAATTATTTAATTACAAATAATTTTAGTGACCACCAGTTATCTTTAACAATTGATTTTTTATTATCTGGAGCTCTAAAAAAGGGTTTTAATAACAATAGAGGAACACTTGATTCTATTTTAAAAACTTTATGTGATGCTACTTTTTTAGCTGCAAGTTCAGAAGAATTGAGAATTGCCGCCAAAAAAATACATCCTTCTACACAAATATTAATTCATGAATTTCATCGTATCGCACGTTTAGAATATGAAAAAAGAATTATAAAAGGTGAATTTACCTATTCAGATAGAACTTTATTTTTAAAAGAAAACTTAAAACATAATGTACCAATTCAACTCCAAGAGTTGATTGTTGATGAATATCAAGATACAAACCAAATTCAACATGATATTTTATTTAATATGGTTCATGAATGCAATGGACGTATGGTCGTTGTTGGTGATCCGAAACAAAGTATATACGGTTTTCGAAACGCAAGTGTTGATGTTTTTCAAAATTTAAAAAATAATAAATCTTGGGAACACATTGAATTAAAGAAAAACTTTCGTTCTAATCCAGATTTATTAAATGAAATTAACCATCTTTCAAAATTAGCCTTTCAATGGGAGAATCCTAAATTTCCCGATGAATTTAAAAAATCCTATTTTTATGAAGAGGCTATTAAAAAATATACTCCAGAAAATGCCCTTGATCCAGGAAAAACAAGTAATAATTTTAATAACGAAAAATACATTCATATTGTAACAGCTTCACTGAATGAAGATCGTTTTACTTCAAATAATCAGAATGGTATCATAATAGATAATCAATTAAAATTAGAAAAATATTCTATAGAATGTTACGTTTCTTTTATAAAGAACTATCAAAAAATAAATGATTTAAAATGGAAAGATATGGTTATTCTATGCGAAGAAAATAATGATGCTTTTAAAATTGTCCAATCCTTAAAAAAAGCTTCTATTCCCGTTTTGTATATGTCAAAAAACGAAAAAGATCTTGAGTCTAATTTAGAATTTTTAGTTGCTCTTTCCCTTGCAAAATCTCTTTTAAATGAAGAAGATAATTTAGATATATATCATATTTTGCATAGTCCTTTATCTTTTATGAGTCATTCAGAAATTGAAAATTATTTTTTTCATCGAAAAAATAATAAAATTATTAACAATGAAATGATCCAAAAAATTGAAGAACATAAAATAATAGCGAAAGATAATTTTTTTAAAGCATGGCAGTTATTAAGGTGGCAGTTTGTAAAAATGCATAAAAATATAAATTCAAAAACTCAAGCAAGTTTATTTTGCGCAAGAATGGATTTATTTTCTTATGCCTTAGCTCAAAAATTAGAGTCTCCCACTTTTAGAGAATCTTTAGAAGAAAAAGTTAAAAATAACTTAGACAATTCAATACTGAAAAAAAATACAACTCCATTATTTCCTACCGCACTTTCTCAATGGCGACTGGATTCTTGGGAAAGTGAATCAACAGAGACAGACAATCTACTCGAAGTAAAAACCGTGCATAAAGCAAAAGGATTAGAATGGAAACATGTTATTTTTTATCCAAAACATGGAAGAGCCAAAAATTTAGGAAAATTTGTAAGCTCTAATTCGGGTAGATTTTTAGATATCACTTGGCTTCAAGATGATACTGAAAATCTTTCTGTAGTTCATCGCATTGAAAACAAGTATTTTTCAGATACAGACTCATTTATAGAATATAAGACAAATGGTGATGTAAAAAGTGCTTTCTTTTTTCCAGAGTTAAGGAAACAAGCCGAGCAAGATTTTGAGAGACAACGAGTTTTTTATACCGCATTTACTCGAGCAGAAAATGCGTTTATTTTGCTACAACCCAAAAGATTAAAAAAAGATGGTATCCGTGATGATTTAGGAAAAATAACCCATCGAGACCCTCTTCCTTTTCAAAAATATTTAGAAGAAGATATTTTTCTAAAATATTTAGATCATTATTTTAACCTTAGAGGTTTTCCAAAACCAAAAGGAAAACTAGCTAAAACGAACGAAGCAATACCACCACCAGAGCCATGGTTTCAAAATGACGAAACATATCCCAATCCCTATTTGAGTGAAAATAAGTTTATCTCTTATTATGAATATGGGCCTCATTTTTTAGAAAATATTATTTTAAATGAAGCTAAAATAGATCATTTTACTAAAGAAAATCATTCTATTAAAAGCTTATTTTCTCTCGATTACTTTTTAAATAAATATCCCTTTTTAGAAGATTCTAATTTAGAAAATTTAATAAGTGAAACTGAAGTTGAAGCGAATAAGGAAAGTTTAGAATTAAAAGAAAGTAACAGTTTAACAAAATATTCTAATTTAAGAAATAAAATAGAAAATGCCAAAAAGAGTAGAGATCTTATAAATAAAGGAATATTATATCATGCTGCCGCAGAAAATAAAAAAGCCCCTAAAAAGTCTTTACAATATTTAATAGAATCCACTTCAATACAAGTATTTCATGAGTTTGAAATTTGGTTAAAGACAGAGGATAAAAATCATTTTTTAAACACTTCAAGACATATCATAGACTTTTTAGCAATTCTTACTATTGAAAATTTTTTGAAGTTGCCTTTTCAATCTTTTTTTTCCATAAAAGAGGAATGTCATTTTCCATTTCAAACTACTTTAAAACAATATAAACCAAGTAGTCTTATCTTATTTGTCATTGATTACAAAACAGGTAAAAAAGAAAATGATCATATTAAACAAATTTTGAGATATATAGATTTGACAAAATCTTTAAGTAATTTAGAGTATTTTTATGGGGATAGACTTAAAGAAACAGAGTTTATCACTCTTGGGGGTCTTTGTTATAACAAAAAATCAGAGACATCAAGCCCCCTAAAATATATGGGGAAAGATTTACCATCAAGCCTTATTTTTGAAGAAGAACAGGTCTTTCTTTTTGTATAAAAATATTCCTAGCAGAATTCCGACGTATTTCTTTGACCAAAACGTTAAAAAAAGTAAGAATTTTATAAAATCATTATTATAAGGACAATGATGTCTTCACTTTGTTTTTATATAACAGAAAATCTTAGGAAAAATATTAACCAGAATCAGCTGGATGCAATTCAGCATGCCTGTCAATCGACCTCAACGACTCTGAGTAATAACTCCTTAAATACCGAAATTATTTCAAGCATAAAAAAAGATACGGAATATTTTATTTTATCTGATGCAATTGATTTTGTTTTTTTTGTTACGAAAGCAAAAAATCTTATCAGCTCGAATTTTATTATTATGCCTAATGATAAAGATCTTTCTCTTTTTGAAAAATATAAAGAAGAAATGAAGAGTATACGATACTTAATAGGAATTATTCATGTTGATTTATTAAAAACAATTTTAGTGCAAATTATAACTTATAATTCAAATGCAAGTAAACCACTCATTCATAATCTAAATTTATCAAATCCTACAACATTTTCTCATAAAGTAATGCATTCTTCAGAAAGATCGGAGCTACAATCAAAGGTAACAGATTTTTTTCACAGCGAAATTCAAAAAAATAAAGACAAACTTGTTGCAGGATCGAATTCTTATTCTAAAATTTTAGGTGATATTGTTGATGAATTTTTAATGAACGCCATTTGGGATGCTTGTCCGACAAGAAACAACATTGATCGAACGGTTCCTGTTGCCTTAAAAGATGAAGAAAGCATAGAATTAAATTGCTTTTTTGAGGGCGTTAGTTTTGTCATGAGTGTTTGTGATAAATTTGGCACTTTTCAGGGCGATGGCATTACAAAATACATTCGATTTGGTGTTGGGTATAAAGAAACAGAAGCCGTTAAAGAAGGAACACCAGGAGCCGGACTCGGTATTTTTATGGTTTTACAAAAAATTGGTGTTCTGGTTTTTGAAGTTGAAAAAGGCAAGTTAACAAGAGCAATTGCCATTGCAAGAGGGGATCAATCCATTCGCGATGTTCAAAAGAAACCCAAAACCGTGCTGTTTTTTGAGAAATAATTTATTTTAATGACTACATCCTGACCTACAAATATGTCTCATTGCCATTTGTGCTGCTTTTGCAGATGGGGAATCATTATTATTATGAAAAGTTTGATATAAATCGTTTTCATTTGAAGAGGTGTCCTTCGTTTTATTTGTTACACTGAACGAAGTAACAGCGCGATGGATTTTATGTCCACATGTAGGGCAAGTTTGAAGAGACTCTTCTTTAAATGACTGAATTATTTCAAAAAAACAACATTCTTTTACTTCTTCATTTTCAGACCATAAAGTTGGTTCATAGAGATAAATTGGCAAAATAAAGCCTCACTTAATAAAGAAAACAATTAGGACAATAATAAAGATTATTTTATAAGTCAATCCTCTAAATGAAAGAACTCCATATTGATCTTTTAGTTATTCAAATTTATGTTCATTTGTGTTTAAAAATTGGATTATTCTAAGACACTAAAGAAAAAGGGATTTATTTTGGAAAAATATCAAGAAAAAGTCGAATACTATTTAAATGAATTCCAAAAATATGAAAAAAAATATGGCAATGGAATTCCTTATTCTATTACTATAAATAAGGGAAAACATAACGGTCATATTATTTTTTCTTCTCTCGTTCATGGCAACGAAGTTGGATCTTTACCTGGTATTTTAAAATGCATTGATCAAATTTTAACAAATAAAATTAAATTCTATGGGAAAGTTTCATTTTTTCTTGGGAATATTGAAGCATGCCATAAAAATCTACGTTTTGTTGAATCCGATTTAAATCGTAGTTTTGGTGATAATTATAAAGGTGAAATAAATAAAGAAAGAAAAAGAGCTCTTGAAATCATGCCTCTTTTAAAACAAGCAGATGTTTATTTCGATTTTCATCAAACCATTATGCCATGTTTAAAACCTTTCTATATTTTTGAAATGAATAAACAAAGCTATTATTGGGCAAGAGCGGCTGGAGTTGCAAATACATTGGTAACAAGAAAGAAAGGAGTTTCTTTTTCTTCTGCAGGCATGTGCACCGATGAATTTGTAAGATCTCTTCATAAAGCAGGTATAACCATTGAATTAGGTGAAAAAGGATTTCATAAAGAATCCGAGATTATTTCATATGAAATCATGAAACGGTCTTTAAAATGTTTAGATAAAGTATTTCTAAACCATATTTCTATTATGAAACTATCTCGTAAAAATATAGATTTTGAATTTTTGAATATTGTTCACAGAGAGCCCTTTCTTCATCCTAAAATGAGACTAAATGAAGGAATTATAAATTTTAAATCCATAACGACTAAAACAAACTTAGGTTTTAATCAATTTGGCAAAGAATTATTTTCAAAAAATTCAGGGTATATTTTATTTCCAAAATACCCAAAAAGAAGTGAAAATGGTGAAGCCATGGCTCCATTACCAGGTGAGATATTTGTAGTAGCAGATAAAATAAAAGAGCACCCCTTGGTTTGGAAAGATTAATACTCCTTAAGTAAACAATTTATAAATCAATATAAAAACCGAGTCGCACCCCATATTCTTGATATTTTAAATTAATCGGTCTTGTATTTAAATTTAGCAAATTATAGTAAAATTTACTTTTTATACCCCAATCTTTTCCTTGGTAAGTAAGAAGAAGTGCTGTTTCAAATCCATTACCTCCAATGTTACCATAATTCGAATCGTTATTAGGAATAATAATAGCATATGCTCCCTCAGCATGTAACCCAAAGGAAGAATAATTCAAAAAGGTAACTCCACTCCCCATATTTAATTTAGAGATCAATATACTTTCAATTTTAACAGATTGAACATTTAAAGCTCGAAAAACAAGGATTCCACCATAATTATATTCTGCTTGTAGATATAAAAAAGACAAAAGATGATATTTAGCACCAGCAACAAAATTAATTTCTCTATTAACAGTATTATTTATCGCAATTCCGGCATTGGAGTTAGAAACTTGTAAAATAGAATAATTTACTCCCAAATAGGATTTAAAATCTCGGTGCCAATTTTGAATTAAACCAACTTCTTCTAGCGAAGCTGCTTTAAATGTTAACTTTTGTGAGACATTATAAAGCGGATCCGTTCCAGATATAGAAAAATAGCGAAATTCACCATCTAAATAGAATGAATGAAATGATTTATCCTCTTCTTTTATTTCTTTTTCGGGATTACTATTAGGGCTATTTTCATTTTCATTGTTTATTTCTAATTTTGATTCTATTTCTTCTGTTTCTATAGGGGCAGCAGTAGAAGACATTTCTTCTGCATGCAAATTGGAAGATAAATAGAATGAAATTATAAGAAGTATAAGGGATTTAATATATCTTATTTCTCTGTTAAACAAGATGAATCCTCCTTATAATTCATATTAATAACCTAAACTTAATGGAACGCTAAATTCACCAACAATTCCAAAATCATTTATATTTGATCTTACTTGTGGTATATTAACATTTCTATTCAAATAATATAATCGACTACCGAATTCAAAAATGGAAAATTGTTTGTTTATTTTAAAAGACAATTCATATCCATTTCCCACACTGATTGGATTGTATCCAAACGGTATTGTGAAAATATAACCAGCTTCTGTTGCAATTTTTAATGAATCTGTCTTAAGAAAATAAACCCCTCCAGAGATTTTATTATTTACAGTAAATATTTTTTGTAAAGAATTATTATTGCTATAAGGTTTATAAATGATATCTTGTGAAAAATATAAGTCTTCTGAAACATATAAATTTTTATAAAAATTATAAAATAATCCCAAATGGAAATTAAATAAATAATTTGGATTATTGGAAATATTATAAAAAGAAGAATTTAATAAATCTATATAAATAAATCCTAATGAAGTGTATGTAAAAATTCTTTTGTCCAATCTAATGAGTATTTAAAATCAAAACTTGGACTTACAGAAGAATTTAAAACAACATCGGTATTATTTTGAGTATTATATTCATGATAAGATAAATAAGAAGTGCCTAATGAATATTTAAACGCAGATGGGATATCAAAACCTTTAAAAGAGGTGACGCTTATTTCATTTGAATTTGCAATTTCAACTCCTAAAGACTTTACCGTAATAATATAGTTATATATTTTATTTGGAGCAATAGATTCATCGGTAAAGTTAAGAGATTCTAAATTTTCTGCAATTATTTTATACTCTTCATCTTTTATAATAGCTCTTTTAACTTCATATGTTACTTTATTTTTTTTATCATATTCTTCCCATTTCAATTCTATTTTTTTTTCATTTAATTTACCCGTAAGACTTTTAAAAAATATAGGGCTATATAATATTGAAACTTCATTTGAGGTTATTGTTTTTCCAGTATTATCAACACCATTTACAATATAATAATAAGTATTATTTAAAATCAAATCTGTATCCTTAAATTCATTGGCATTGATATTTTGTGAAAGAATTCTATATTGAGTAGCACTAAATAATGATCTTTGGACTTCAAAACTAAGGGTTTGCTGTTGATCTTTTACCTCCCAATTCAAGACTACATCTCTTGAATCTAATTCAGATTTTAATTCAATTGTTGGTTTTACTTCTGGTGGTGGTGGTTGTGGTTGTAGGTCTTCATTTTTTTGTTGAACTGTTTTTGTAGGTAATTTTGTTGATTTTCCATTAATATATATAGGAATCTTTATTTTTTCTCTTGGGTATATTAAATTTCCTTTTGTCTTTTTTTTGCTCGGGTTTAGTTCAAGAGTCTTTTTTAAGTAACCTTTTTTTCCAAAAATAGGAAATAATTTATATTTCTTAAGAATTTTATATATGGTATCATGTTTTTTAACATTATAAATTAAATAATTTTTCTCAGCCGCATTTGAAATATCGTCAATTAAGGATAAGGAAATTAAAAAAATAATAGATATTTTATATAGAAATCCCTTAAAACAATTCAAAACAGGCCTCTCCAAAAAAATAAATCTTTTATAAATTTCGGAAAGGAATGGAATGTAATAAATTCCTAGAGGATAAATTCTTGACGCTTTATAGCAATTTTATTTTAAATGTGACTGTAAGTCTGTTAAAGCGGTTATGGAATCACCAACTTTGAAATGATTTAAAATTTCCCAAGCAACATAAAAGTCATAAAATTTAGCTTGTTCTACTGGAAATAGAGTTCCAGGAAAGACTTCTTGTCTATTTTGATTTAATTTATTTTCATTTTTATAATTTATAACAGGTCTCAAAAGAAGAACATCTCCATTTCCATAAGTTTGAATTCCATTGTCTTGATCAACAGACATCAGTAACAACAAATTCCGGATGATTCCTCCATGGGTAGACCAGATATAGATATTGTTTGAAGTATTATCAAATGATTTAATTGAAAATTGATTTTGAGCATTCTCAAATAAAATAAAATTATCATTTAATTTTTTTAAATGAATTGAAATTCTTTTAGAGACCATATGCCAGGACTCAGCTTCTTTTCCCGGAAATTTTGTATACCAGGGATCTTCTTTATATTCTTTAAAATAATCTTCTATTACTTTAGGATATTTTTCAGAATATTCATCAATGGTATGATTTGTTAAATCTCCGCAATGGTATTCACGAAAAGATTCTGTTTCTTTAAAATTTAACTCGATATTTAACTCTTTTTTTATAATATTTTCTACAACTTGCGATGTTTCTTTTGATCTTTGAAGATCAGATGTTAAACATTCTACTATTTTAGAATCACTATTTTTAGTTAAAATGGATTTTAACAACTGCGTAATATATTCAGCAGTTTTATGCGCTTGTTCAATACCATTTAAATTAAGAGAGCAATTTATTTGGCCTTGAAATCGTTTTTGTGCATTATAATCTGTCTGCCCATGACGAAACAAAATTAATATTGGTAAACGAGATTCTTCAATTTGCATTTTTATTCCATAGTTAATTCATTAATATTCTCAAAAAACCTTAAAGAATCTGGATTTGCCATGGACTCTTTATTTTTTACTTCATTTTTATTTACAATATTTTTCACTGCAATTTCTACAATTTTACCCGATTTTGTTTTAGGAATATCAGGTACAGCAATAATTTTAGCAGGAATATGTCTTGGTGAACAATTTATTTTTAGTTTTAATTTTATATCTTGAATGAGGATATCATTTAAAATATTTCCTTCTTTCATTTTAACAAAAAGAATAATTCGAGAATCATTGCCCCATTTTTGATCTACAGCAAGAGATTCCATAATTTCGTCAAATTGTTCTACTTGCCGATATATTTCTGCTGTTCCAATTCGAACTCCCCCAGGATTTAATGTGGAGTCGGATCTTCCATAAATAATAATACCACCATGATCATTTATTTCCATCCAATCACCATGGTGCCAAACATTTTTATATTTATTAAAGTAACTTGCTTTATATTTAGAATTATCTTTGTCATTCCAAAAATATATTGGCTGAGATGGAAATGGCAAAGAGCAGACAAGCTCTCCTTTATCAGAATAAATCTTTTTGCCTTCATCTGTAAAAACTTCAACTTTCATTCCTAAGCCACATGACTGAATTTCACCTCGATAGACTTTTCCGATAGGGTTTCCAAGGACAAAACAGGAAATAATATCTGTGCCACCTGATAAAGACGATAAACAAATATTTTGTTTTATATTTAAATAAACATAATCAAAACTTTCAGCAACTAAAGGCGATCCCGTAGAACCTATCGTATCTAAATATTGAAAAGAATATTTTTCTTTAGGGATTAAATTTATTTTTCGGATGGAATCAATAAACTTGGCAGAAGTCCCAAAAAATCGAGCTTGTTCCTTATCAATATATTCAAATAAAACATCTGGTGATGGATAAAAAGGAGATCCATCATAAAGTAAAACAGTGCATTCCGATGCTAAACTGGATACAAGCCATTGCCACATCATCCAACCACAAGTTGTATAATAAAATACTTTATCACCAGATTTAAAATCACAGTGTAATTGATGTTCTTTTAAATGTTGTAATAAAGTACCACCTGCCCCATGAACAATACATTTGGGAATACCTGTTGTTCCAGAAGAGTACATAATGTATAAGGGATGATTAAATGGCAATTGTTTAAATGAAATTTCTTTGCTGGAATATTCATTCAAAATAGAATGGTAAAAACGAAAATTTTCTTTTAAATTTTTAGAAAGTAAAAATTCACTATTTTGTTCAGAAAAATAAGATATCTCTATAATTTTTTTAATTGAGGGGAGCCTATTTAATGAATCATTTACTTTTTCAATATTAGATATTTTTTTTCCATTGTATAAATAATAATCTGAATAAATAAAAACAGAAGGCTCTACTTGGCTAAATCGATCAACAATTCCTTGCACCCCAAAATCAGGAGAACAAAAAGTGCAAATAGCACCAATACTTGAAGCCGCAAGAAGAAAAACAATAGCTTCTGGTATATTTGGAATAAATAAAGCAATTCGATCTTCTGATTTTATATTGTTATTTAAGAAAAATTGCTGAATTTTTGAGACATTTTGATTTAATTCATGCCATGTTAACTTACGAAAAACCATGTTTTCACCCTTGAAAACAAGGGCAGTATCGTTATTCTTTTTTCTTAAAATATTTTCAGCAAAATTTAACTTTGCTTCTGGAAACCATTTAACATTCTCAAATGAAGTTAAATTTACAGCTATTGTATTTCCTTTTATAGATGATTTTATATTTGTGTAATCCCATAAAAAGCTCCAAAAATTTTCCACATTTTTTAAATTATCTGCTCCAATAGACCACTGATAAAGTTCTTCAAAATTACTTAAATTTAAATTAAATTTTAAATTTACAGCTTTTATAAACTGATTTAAATTGGAAGATTGGATTTTATCTTTTGAGGGTTCCCATAGGCATTCCGCAGAACTCGTAAAAAATGTTTTAAATTGATGCGCTTTAAACATAAATTAGCTTTCCTCTAATACAAAATTATGGTGGGTAGATCGTCCAAATTTATCGATTTTCACAAAAACGAGATCGCAGTTTAAGATAGTACGTAGTCTATC
>NZ_JBIPMD010000240.1:0-4728 GCF_044369315.1 Silvanigrella sp. | reverse complement strand
ACCCTAAATTAAAATGTTCCTCTAATATTGCTCGCTTTTCATAATATCCTAAGCGCCTTCGTGGCTCTGCTAATTTATCCATTGACTCTCCTTTTCATGATGGAAAAGTGTCAACTTGAAATGGGGGGTTAGGATCATAATCCCAATTACAATTGTGACGATAGGACTTTATTTTGTATACCAAATACTAGATACAAAAAAACAATTGCAAAATGAATTTGATAAAACAATAATAAACTCCGTTTTAATATTAAAACCATCTTTGTCAGCAAATATTTATAATTTAGAGAAACAGAATGTAATAAACTCAATCAAAGGTCTTTTTATCAATGAAAATATTATCAAGGCGGTAATTTTTAACGATAAAAAGGTACCTTTTATTGGCTTATCCTTTAAAGAAGATAAAACATTAGCAGAATTGCCATTAGACTTAAACATAATAGATTATACAACTGAAAATGATTTAAAAAATATTCAAGGAGTTGTAATATCAACAAATAAACAAAATAAAAGAGTTTATATTTCTAGTATTATTGATGCTGAGTCCAAGAGATTTGATGGAATTATTATCGTAGAGGCTGACATTAATCAACTCAATAAACAAATTTTAAAAATGATTTTCAGTGCTATTATTGGAACATTAATTTGTATTTTATCAATTATTATTTTATCTTACTATATTATTGATAAAATTATTACAAAACCCTTAAATAGTTTAACGTTTGAAGTTGGCCATCAATCGGACGATATTTATGATACAAATAAAAAATTAAATTCTTCGTTTATAAAAGTTTCTAATTTATCTAAACAACAAAGTGATGGTATGAATCAGATTCAAAGTCAAATGGAACATATGGTTAAAGCTGTAGATGATACCAAAAAAAATGCAGAAGATTGTAACCGTATTGTTGATCATTTAAATACAAAAACAAAAGAAGGAAACAATATTGTTCAAAATATGGCATCTGCCGTAGAAAAAATAGATAAATCAAGTGAAAATTTGCATAATATTTCAAAAATTATCAAAGATATTTCAACAAAAGCAGCGGTAATTAATAATATAGTTTCTAAAACGGAATTGTTATCTTTAAATGCGTCTATAGAATCGGCAAGAGCGGGTGCTTTAGGAAAAGGATTTTCAGTCGTTGCAGAAGAAGTGGGAAATTTAGCAAAAATGAGTGGAAAAGCGGCAAAAGAAATTCAAACCCTTATTTTTGAAAGTCAAAAAGTGGCTGAGAGTGTTATTTTACAAATGAATAATAGTGTAATTGAAATTAAAAATAATTCTGTAAATGTTTCTCATTCTTTTAAAGAAATTTCTAATGAAGTGATCAATATTTTTAACAATACGAAAGATATTCAAAATTCAACCTCTATGCAGACAACAAGTATTAATGAAGTTTTAAGTTCAATAAACAATGCTACATCAATAAATAGTGAAACATTTAATGAAATGAATGGTTTGGTTGTATTTGCAAAAGAGATAGACACACAATGTAATAAGTTAACAAACATTACCGTATCTATGAATACTATTATATCAGGTTCTAAAAAAATAAATTCAAAATAACTTTAAATATATTAATATATTGTCAATAATTACCGATATAAATACAGATAATTATATCGTATTTTGGAAATTATTTGAATGAATTATTTTAACAATAAATCTTTAAATTTAAAAATATTAATTGTGATTGTTCCCATTGTTATTATATCTATTAGCTTATATTTTATTTATGATATATTAGAAGCAAAATCCCAATTTCAAAATGAATTTGATAAATCTATAAGCAATTCTGTATTAATTTTAAAACCCTCATTATCGGCAAATATTTATAATTTAGAGAAACAAAATGTTGTAAATTCTGTTAAAGGTTTGTTTATAAATGAAAATATTTCTAAAGCAATTATATTTGGAGAAAAAAAGACCTTATTTGTTGGAATTGAGATTAAAAATAATAAAGATTATAATGAAATAACTTCAAATTTAAATATTTCTGAATATACGAATATTACCGACTTAAAATCGATTCAGGGTGTTATTGCTTTAACAAATAAAAATAATAAGAGAATTTATATTTCTTCAATTGTAGATAAAGAAACCTCGCGTTTTGATGGGGTTATCGTTATTGAAGCAGAATTAAGCCAGTTAAATAAACAGATTAATAAAATGATCTATACGGCGATTTTGGGTTTATTTCTTTGCGTTTGTTCTATCATTATTTTATCATTTACAATTATTAATAAAATAGTATCAAAACCATTGCAAGGTTTATCAACACAAATAGGGCAGCAATCCGATGATATTTATTCAACAAATAAAAAATTAAGCAGTTCGTTTATTAAGGTATCAGGATTATCTAAATCACAAAGTGATTCGATTGTTCAAATACAATCCCAAATGGATCAAATGGTAGAAATCATAGCTCAAACTAAAAAAAATGCAGATGAATGTATTCGTATTGTAGATCATTTAAATAATAAAACAAAAGAGGGTAGTCGAATCATTGAAACTATGACTTTATCTGTAGGAAAAATAGGTAAATCAAGTGAAAATTTACAAAATATCTCAAAAATGATTGGAGATATTTCGGCAAAAGCAAAAGTAATCAATAATATTGTGTCTAAGACGGAATTGTTATCATTAAATGCGTCTATAGAATCTGCTAGAGCTGGAGCATTAGGAAAAGGATTTTCTGTTGTAGCAGAAGAAGTTGGTAATTTAGCGAAAATGAGTGGCAAAGCAGCCAATGAAATTGATACATTAATATCTGAAAGCCAAAAAGTGGCTGAAATTGTAATTCTTGAAATGAATAATAGTGTTGGAGAAATTAAGAAAAATTCAGTAAATGTTTCGGCCTCTTTTAAAGATATTGCTTCTGAAGTAACAAATATTCTGAGCAATACAAAAGAAATTCAAAATTCTACAAATAAACAAAACTCAAGTATTGTTGAAGTTGTGAGTTCAGTAAATACTGCTGGAGAAATAAATAATCAGACATTTGATGAAATGAAATCCTTAATTATATTTGCGAAAGAAATAGATTTACAATGTGATAAATTAAAAAACATTATGGATTTAATGAATAATATTATTCTTGGACAAAAAGAAAAATTAAAATAATTGAGTTAAACCAAAACTATATCCATTTATTTTAAATGGAGTAATAGATTGAGCAAAATCTATTCTTACAGCTATTTTATTAATATTTTTGAAAGGAATTCTTATTCCCATGCCATAACTAGATGCGCTTTGTTGAGAAATAATTTGATTCACATCGTCCCCTGTATTTGCCATATCAAAAAAGGGAACTACTTGAAAAGCAAAAATATTCCCTTCCCATGCGGTATACCTAAATTCAAAATTTAAATAATATGCTGTTTTTCCATTAAATTGGCTATAATGAAACCCTCTCAGTTTGTCTAAGCCTCCTAAGAAACTGAGTTTAATTGGGTTTTTAGAATCTGTGCCATAGAATCCGAGTCGACTAGCAATATAAGTGCTTTTTAAGAATGAAATAGGATAAAATCCTAAAATAGTTATTGTTGTATCATTATAATCTTCTTTATTTGAATTTGTTAAATTTAATCCTGCAGTCGTATTTATTAATGAAGTTAATTGGACACCACTTTGGGTTAGATCGTTAAAATTAATTTTGCCTAAGTTAAGTCTTGATTGCAAAGAAACGGTAGAATAGCTATATGGCGTTTTAATACTATTTTGTTGATTTGTATTTACTTCGTCATTACTTAATATATCGTTTATTTCACTAAATTCTTGGTATAATACACCTAAACCGTATGCGAAATACTCATTAAATTTCCAAAGAAAATAAGGATTAACTGAAGAACCTTTATATGAAATATATCCTATTTCTTTGTTATTTGTGTCAAAATATATTTCTTTTTTATTTATGACATTTGCTATTGTTCCCATAATAACTTTATTTTCAAAAGCGTAGTTATCGACTAAGGATAATGATATATTTGGTTTGTTATTTTCAACTCTTATATTTAAATTACTGGAATATAATTCATTAAAAAGATTTGTATCAAATACGCCTACAGAATAATAAGAAGTTCCACCACCAGATCCTGCTATAATATAAGGAATAATTGTCCACTTTTTTTCCATATTAAAAATGATATTTATTTCATTTTTATTTTCTGTACTTTCTTTTATTTCTGCAGTCACATTTGTAAAAACAGTGGTATTTTTTATATTTTGGATAGCAATATCTATTTTTGATTTATTGTATTCTTCTCCACTATTTAATTGAGTTATACTTTTTAGTTTATCAATCGAAGTATTTTCATTGCCTTTAAATTCGATTCCTTTGATTATTTTTGTTTGTGAGAAACATTCAGAAAAAATAATTAATTGAGTTAATAAGATCATTGCTAAAATTTTATTTTTAAACATTTAAAAACCCGAGTCAAATAGTTGAATAAAATAATTTTTAAACTCTACTATTTAAATTATTTTTTTCAATAGTTTAAAATCAATAATATTTTTTGTAATATTTATTAAAAAACAAAAATATATAAAATTGGGTCATTTGATTTTTTTAATACACTTGAATCTTATGATGTTATAGACTGATCTTCCCCCAATTTTATAGACACAATTAACCGACCTTTTTCATTGGTCTAGTTATTTCAAATATAACTGGAGACAGATATCCATTCGACGAATGCTTTCTAACACGATTGTAGTAAACTTCA
>NZ_JBIPMD010000241.1:0-4728 GCF_044369315.1 Silvanigrella sp. | reverse complement strand
GGGAGAGGTCTCATTTTAGGTGACTCCAGAACTTTTGGAAAAGGTACTGTGCAAACGGTATTTGAAGTTCCTGGCACAGGAGGGCGTCCAACCGATGGTGCTATCCACGTAACCATTGCGAAATTTTTTAGACCAAGTGGCAAAAGTAACCAAGCAAAAGGCGTTTTATCGGATATTATTATTCCTGATATCATTGATGCCACTGACATTGGCGAAAAAGAAAATGACTATGCACTTCCTTATACCACAATTAAAGCATCACGTGATTTTAAACCTGAGCGTGATTTAAAAGATGAAATAGCTAAATTGCAGCAAATGAGTTCAGAAAGAGTAGATAAATCTGCTGAATTTAAAAAAATTGTAGACGCCATTAACAAAGCCCGTAAAGATAAAAATACTTTAGTTTCCTTAAAAGAAACTAAAGATTCAAAAGATAAAGAGAAAAATGTCGCTCAAAATAATTTAAAAACAAAAGAGAAAAAAATACTTAATAATAAGGATACAGCTCCTAAAGAAAAAGAAAATATTGAGAAATTAAAAACTTCTAATGATGAGCTAAACTTTTTATCTGAAGATGAAGATACTCCCGAATTTTCTACTAAAGTAGTTAGAAAAAATGATATTCAATTAAAAGAGGCTGCAAATATTTTGTTAGACGAAATTCGTTTAACAAGTAACTTTAAAAAAGACTAAAAAATAATAATTATTTATTATACAACTGAATATAATTATTATTTTATATATTTTAAAAGAGATTTAATATGACACAAAAAATATACGATATAACCGTTTTAGGTGGTGGACCAACAGGTATTTTTACCGCTTTTTATGCAGGTATGAGAAATGCAAGTTGTAAAATAATAGATTCCATGCCAGCTTTAGGTGGACGTCTTACTGCTGTTTACCCTGAAAAATATATTTATGATGTTGCAGGTTTTCCAAAGATATTAGCACGTGATCTTGTTGATAATTTAATTGAACAGATAAAACCGTATCAAACCGAAATTTGTTTAAATGAAACATCAGAAAGTCTTTCAAAAAATCAAGATGGCATATGGGAACTCCAAACAAACAAAGGAATTCATTTCACAAAAACAATTATAATTGCTGCAGGTGTGGGCTCTTATAGTCCCAAAAAACATCAAGCTCCTGGTGCAGATAAATTTGAAGGAAATGGAATTTCTTATGCTGTAATTGAAAAATCCATTTATAAAAATAAAAATGTAATCATTGCTGGTGGAGGTGATTCTGCTTTAGATTGGGCAAATGAGCTTATTACAATAGCAAAATCTGTTACATTAGTTCATCGCTCTGATAAATTTAGAGCACACGACGATTCTGTTAATAAGTTGCAAAAAACGAATGCACGAGTTATTTTAAATTCTGAAATTGCAGGATTTTATGGAGATAGTCAATTAAAAGAAGTTTTAGTTAAAGGCATTGAAGATCATAGAGAAGAAATTATTCCTATTGATGATGCTTTAATTATGTTTGGTTTTAATAGTTCTTTAGGAAAAATAAAAGAATGGGGACTTAATTTGTCTGGCAATGGCATTTGTGTAAATGAAAAAATGGAAACAAATTTACCCGGTATTTTTGCTGCTGGAGATATTGCAAAATATTCTGCTAAATTAGATCTCATTGTAACTGGTTTTTCAGAGGCCGCAATTGCAGTTGCCTTTGCTAAAGTATTTATGAACCCGAAAGAAAAAGCTCAACCCTTGCATTCAACAACAATAATGGAAATAAAAGAAAAGAAAGAAAAAAGACTAAATTCATTATGAAAGGATTTTAAAATGAATCGTAAGTTTCTCTTTGTTAGTGCTATAATGACAACAGCATTTTTAATTTCATCTTGTGAAACATCTAAGGGAGATTCTCTAAAACAAGATGTTACTTTATTGCCTAAAAGCGGCTCAAAAGCGGCGGCAATGCTTTCTGTAGTAGAGCTTTCTAATGGCGGCATTCAAATTACGGGTAAAGTAACTGGATTAGAACCAAATAGCGTTCATGGTTTTCATATCCATGAAAAAGGAGATTGTTCCGATCCTGCTGCCATGAATGCAGGTGGACATTTTAATCCTGATAAAGAACACGTTCATGGCTCTTCTATTGCAGCAGGAAAATATGAACATCAGCATGCAGGAGATCTTGGAAATATCAAAGCAAATCCATCAGGTGTTGTTATGATTGATATCACAGTGAATTCTCCATTGACTCTAAATAAAGAGAGCAAATATACAATTTCTGGTAAGGCCTTTGTTATTCATGCAGATCCTGATGATGAAAAAACAGGTCCAGCAGGCAACGCAGGAAAAAGAATTTTATGTGGTGTGATCAAATAAAGCATAGGATTGCTAATGCTTGAACCTAAAAATAATTCAGAGCATTTTTGTTTCTTAGATAAAGTATCTATTCAAAAAAATATCTATCGAGAATGGCTTATCGGAAATGGTTTAGGGAGTTATGCGTCGGGAACCATTTCTGGAATTTTAAATAAAAGATATCATGGTTTATTTATTTATTCAGATAAACCACCACTCAGTAGAAAATTATATGTTTCTAAAATTGAAGAAACAGTTGAAATAGATAATCAAATATTTTTATTAAGCGCAAATAAATGGGCGAATGACGATAATTTATTTCCGAAAGGATTTTTTCATTTAGATTGTTTTTATTTAGATGAAAATATTCCAGTTTGGATTTATAATTGCAATGAAACTTATATTGAAAAAAGAATTATAACCCCATTTGAGAAAAATATTGTTTATATCACTTATAAATTATTATCTACAAATAGCGATAAAGAAATAAAATTAAAATGTGATGTGTTTGTAGATAATAGAAATTTTCATCATCTCTCAAGTTTAAATCCTATTGATATTAAATCTATTGAAAATGATAAATCTATTTATTTTTTAAATCATCAAAATGATTTTTTATTTGAAATCAATTCAAATTTTTCCTCTTACAAAATAGAAAATATTTTATATTCAAATTATGACCTTCAAGAAGAATCAAATAGAGGTTTTGACCATATTGAACAACATGTTTTAGGATCTTCATTTTACACGAATTTAAAATTAAATGAAATTTCTGAAATAAAAATAAGTACAAATAAATATCTTGAAAATAAGGATTTTAATTCCGAAAATAGTATTTTAGAAATAAAGAAACAAAACCAGATTCTTTTACAAAATTGGAAAAAAAATACAAAATATACTCCAAAATGGATCGAACAACTCATTTATTCCGTAAATATTTTTATTGTAAATCGATCAAACCAAATAGATAAAAAAGCAAAAAGTATTCTTGCTGGGTATCATTGGTTTGGCGATTGGGGTAGGGATACAATGATTAGTCTCCCTGGTTTATGTTGTGCTACAGAGCAATTTGATATTGCGAAATCCATTCTTGAAAATTATTCGCATTATATTAGTGAAGGAATGCTGCCAAATCGTTTCCCCGATGATTCCGAAACACCTGATTACAATACGGTTGATGCTACGATGTGGTACTTTGAAGCAATTTCATCTTATTTTAATTCAACTCAGGATCTTCCTTTTTTAAAAGAAATTTATTCAAAATTAGAAAATATTATAGAACATCATTTAAATGGGACTCGATTCCATATTAAATGTGATCCCAATGATGGACTTTTATTTGCAGGACAAGAAGGTTGTCAACTTACTTGGATGGATGCTAAAATTGGAAATTATGTTGTAACTCCTCGAATAGGAAAAACAATTGAAGTAAATGCATTGTGGTACAATGCTATTAAAAATATGGAAAAATTTGCAACTATTTTAAATCAAGATAACAAAAAATATTCTCAATTAAGCAATTTAATTGAACAAGGATTTGAACGTTTTTGGAATGAAAATTTAGGATATTGTTACGATGTAATAGATGGCCCCAATGGGAATGATGAATCTTTACGGCCAAATCAAATTATAGCTGTTTCTTTAAATTATTCTCCTTTAAACCAATATCAAAAAAGAAATATTATTGATATATGTGGAAAAAATCTTGTTTCTTTTTTTGGAGTAAAAAGTCTTTCCAAAAATTCACATGATTATAAAAATAAATATTTCGGAACTCCTTTTGAAAGAGATTGTGCTTATCATCAAGGAACAATTTGGAGTTGGTTACTTGGAAATTATGCTATTGCCTATTATAATGTTACTTTAAATGCTTCTGTTGCGATTGGTTTTTTAGAGCCTTTGGAAAAACATATCAATGAAGCGGGAATTGGTTTTATCAGTGAAATTTTTGATGCCGAAAGTCCTTACCACCCAAGAGGATGTATTGCGCAAGCTTGGGGCGTTGCAGAAACATTGCGTGCGTGGAAATTTTTGTCTCATAAAATTTAATGCATGAAATGGATTATTTTGGGAAAGAAGGATCTACCATAAGGCCTTGTAATCCATTCCGCCCCTCATTCATCTAAAAAATGACTTGTCTTTAAAACGAAAATTATAAAAAGGTTTATACTAGAAAAGAAGAATTCTAAACTCATATAATTTAGAGGTCTTAAAATGCAAATTGAAAATATAAACATACCCCCGTTGAGTGAAAATATTATTGCTTGCCTTTCTGCAACGTGTCCTCCCAATAAGTGATTTTTACAAAGCATAAATCCAGAATTAAATCTCCTTTTGAGGAGGAGATTTAAATGGAGATGGAAAATAGACTTTTAAAATTGTCAGAGCAAGTTGCTTTTGAAAG
>NZ_JBIPMD010000062.1:0-15342 GCF_044369315.1 Silvanigrella sp. | reverse complement strand
TAGAACTTGATTTTTAAACTCAAGAGAATATTGACTTTTAACTGATTTCTTCTTTAACATTGGACAACCCTTCTATATGAACGCCTAAGTTCATAGCATATTGTCCACCAAAAGGAATCACTTTACTTATAAAAACTTGTATCTACAAAATTAGGTTTACCTTCCGTTCTAAAATGCAAAAGATCGGATAGCATATTTTCCACTCTTAAAATATCTTTCTCAATTGCTCTTCCGGTATCTTTAATGTATTGTCTTATTTCATCATAGTTTGATAAACGTAGCATTACATGTAATGCATTTTTAATATGAGCAAATGGATGCCTTAAATCATGAGCAAGCATTTGAATTGTTGTCGATATTGCACGCATCATATCCAATTGTTTTAATTGTTCTTGTGCTTTATTTAGTTCGATATATACATTATTAAAGTTTTTATAAATTAAATCTAATTCTAAATATGTAACAAATTTATCATATTCTTCTTTACTTGATGAAATTTCTTTCAGATTTTCTGAAAGTCTCATTATAGGCACAAACATCTTTTCATAGTTTTTTTTGCTTTGGTTTTTCACAAATAAAAACATAAAAAACCATAAAGAGAACATTAGTAATGTTATTATTAAAATAAATAGATAATTAATTTTTTGAACAAAATTTAAATTCATATTATGTGAAAAATCTTTACCATGCATATGTAATTTTGTTAAAAAATAAAGCTCTCCATTGTAAATAACATAAGAATATTTATTAATAATTTCTTTTTTCTTTTCTATTGGAATTTTAATACCATTGTATATTATTATTTTATTTTCTAATGCATCTTCTATAAATAGAGTAGAAAAATATAAACTTTTTTCTATTGATGATAGCATTTTTTTTACAAATAGGACATCTCCGATAACTAGAGCAGATGATATTTCAGGAATATAACCTTTTACTAATTTTTGGGTTCTACCAAAATAAATATCATAGGAATAAATAATTAGTATAATTGAAATAATACAAAATGAAAAAGAAGCAAATAAAAAACCATTTCTTGCTGAACGTTTTAAAATTTCATCTGCAATTGGTCTAAGTTTCAAATTAAATTCTTTCTAAAAAATGATATTTGGTTTAATCTTTTACTCTTATATTTTGTAAATATAAAGTTACACCTCCAAGTTGTGTACCAATACAACTAATTTTATCTGGTTTATAATAAACAATATTAGGAATTTCAAATAGAGGAATTAAAAATCTTTGTTCATAAAAATATCTTGATATATTCTTTAATCTTTCATTTAAGATATCACGACTAGGCGCTTCTTGACTCTCATCTAACAAATTTTGAATTAATTTATCATCAGGGTATGCATTTTTAGAAGGTGAGCCAAATCTATAATTAGTAAAATTCAAAATAGGATCATAATAATCTGCCTCAGTTGAATGAAGATAAAACGGAGAGTTTTTAAATTCTTTTGTAAATGGATCCCATAAATTTTTAATATTTTCTTTAAACTTTATTTTAAGACCAATTTTATTAAGCTGTCCTTTTAAAACTGTTCGATATTTTTCTCCTAAATAAGAACTATCTTCAGAAAAAGGAACTATAATCTCATTTTTTATTTTTAAACTTTTAATTATTTTTATTGCTTCACTTAAATTTTGATTTTCTTTTATATTAATTCTACCAATACTTGAAGATGTTAATAATTCATATAACGGACTAGTTAATACATTTGTAGCGTTAGAAAGTTCTTCTCTAGAAATCGCAAACGCTAATGCTTTTCTAAAATCTTTAGATTTAGCTAATTCAGAGCTATAATTAAATTCAATTAAACGCCTATATAAAGGTGCAAGCAGCTCTTCTTTTATATATTGTTTGCTTTTTGAAGCGATATAATCTTTATTTGTAATATCAGGTTCATTTATACGTACTTGTTCATACAATATTTCTTTTGGAGCATTTGGATAAGAAGAAGAATCTACCAACTTTAATAGGAAAGACTTTTCATTTTTGAAATGTTCTGTTACTTTATAAGCACCCACTCCAACTGGCCATTTTTTCCACGTAATTAAATCTGGATTCAACTCTTCAATAGGTACTAACGAAAAACTAAAATGAGTTAGCGTATACAAAAAAGAGGGATTAGACTTAGACGGAGTTATAGCAATTGTTCTGTCATCCAATATTTTTAAGCCCTCTACCAATCCGGATTCGTAAGGTTGACCTTTTTTAATTTTTTCAGTTCCTTTTAAATTAATTTGAAAGGAATTTCCAATATTAGGATACTTAGAAAAAAAATGGCGTAAAATACTGAACTCAAGATCTTTTGAATTTACTTTTCTGTTATTATGAAAATAAAGATCCTTTTTCAAACGAAGTTTATAATAATTATTATTGTAGTCCCAACTAAAAGATTCAAGAGATAATGTATTTATTTCAGCATTATGATCAATGTAAAATAATAAACCTAAAACAGCAGGATAAAAACTTCCTCTACAAGCAAGTTCCGCATTTTCTTCCCAAGGAAATTCAGAATTATTGCCACAAAAATATATAATTTTTTTAGAACTATCATTCAAGTTATTTGCAAATAGCTGGAACGGCATAAAACACAAACTTAATATATATAAATGTTTCATAAACTTAATGCCTTAAACTCTTTATTTTTTATATATTTTTAATAATTTATAATATATAAAATAGAGTTTGAATTTCTTTTAAAATGTAAATAATGTCAATTTTTTTTTATAAAATAATGATAATTATCTATAAATATATGCCAAAAATAATTGCACGCTTTTATCATAAATATTCTATTTTATAAATTAAAAATTATTTAATATGAAAAGTATAATAATTTAATTCATTTTTAGAAAAAATAACAACCCATAATCATTTTAATTTTTTATAGAAGAGATTTTAAAAATACCAATAAAATAAATAATAGATAAAAAAGCTATTCCTAAAACAAAAACTCCGAGAGGATATAAAGTACCATTTTCAATAATTCCCATTACAGCTGTTCCAATACCAGCAGCCGTAAGCTGCATAGAACCTAATGTTCCAGTAACCATACCTGCATTTTTAGGAAAAAGAGAAATGGCATTCGCAGATGAAAATGGCATTAATAAACCGTTTCCAATTGTTATTATGAAAACTGGTATCATTAACGCTAAAATATGCGGCCAATTTAAGAAAAACATAATAAGCAAAGTAAACCCGCCTATTACATTTAAAAATAATCCTAAAAAAATAATCTGCAAACTTGATTTTGTAAGCGATAATTTTCTTCCCATAAACGAAGCAAACATATAAGGAAACGATGCGGCACAAAAAGCATACCCAACTGCAGCAGGCGAATAACCAAATTTCTTTAACAAAAAAGGACAGGCTGCAACAAAAGAAAAATAAGAAGCATTGGATACCATCATAAATAATGCAAAGCCAAAAAATTTCTTATGAAATAAAATTTGAATAAAAACTTTTATATCAAAAGCTGAATTTTTTTGAGAAAAATTATTTTCTTGTAACTTTGGTATAATTGGAGAGAGCAGCATAAAAATAATAACTAAGCCATATAAAGCTAAGATTAAAAAATTTGTCTGCCAATTAAAATGTATTTCAATATGCCCACCAAGAACAGGAGCAATTGCAGGTGAAAACGCAACTAAGGGAATCGTAATAGATAAAATTCTTCCCATTTCTTTTGAATTAAAAAGATCGGCAACTATCGCTTGCCCTATTGACATACCTGCACAAGCACCAATAGCCTGAAGGACTCTAAAAAAAATGAGCTCATAAATAGTTGAAGAATTAAAACAACCAACTGAAGCTAAAATAAAAATAATCATAAATATAAAAAGAACTTTTTTTCTTCCAAATTTATCAGACAAAGATCCTGAAAAAATTTGAAAAACAGCCATTGTTATTAAAAATGCTGTCATTGTACTTTGAGCCCAAAAGGCTTCTTTATGATAATACTCTGCTATAGCTGGCAAGGAAGGCAAATAAATATCAGAAGCAACAAATCCAATTGCACAAATAAAAATGATACAAGATATAAATAATATTCTATGTATTTTACTAAAATTAGGTTCTTTATTTTGAAATTGTTCATTTTCTTTTTGAACAGCAGAATATTCCATTTTTTAATTTCCAATCTTTCAATAAGTATTTAAAACACCTTATAGTCAATAAATACAAAATTCCCCGATTGAGTAACTTTTCTGCATTCTAGTTTCTTAGAAAGAAGGTGTGAAGAAGAAACTAGATTAGGTGAGTGCATATTTCCTATAACTATAGGACTTACCGTTAATAAAAGATCGGTAACTAAATTTTGCTCCCAAAAAGCGGTATTTAATTTCCCGCCTCCAAGTAAAGCAAATCTTTTTTTATTTATTGTATTTAAATAATTTAATAATCCTAAAATATTACCTAAATAATATTTTATTTTACCAAACTCTTCTTCTTTTTCCTCTAAACGTAACATTGGTTCTTCGTTAAGATTAAAAGAAGAAACAAAAAAAATACTTTTAGGAATATTTTTTTGTTTCCAAAATGGGTGTTGAAATGAAATATTTCCCGATTGAGTAAATACTATCCACTCAGGTTCAGTTTGATTTTTTGTTAAATCAGAAACTCGAAAAGCACCTTTTTCAGTCTCTATGCTTTTTGCTCCAATAAATACAGCATCACAAGTAGCAACTGATGATCTCATTCTTTGAAAATCTTCATTACAAATCATTCCAATTTGATTTCTCTCAAAAGAAGATTCCATACTATGACTTGCAATTTTTCCATCTACTGCAGATGCTATAATATTTAAAATTTCAAAATCTTGTTTCTTTATCTTATCCATTTGCTATACCTTTAGAGCAGGCCATAGAATATGAGCTCCAAGTTCTTTGGCTCTTATTGCAATAGGATCATCTTCAAGTGCTGTTAATATTTCGATACCATCTCCAACAATGGCAATGGTATGTTCAAATTGAGCGGAAGGTTTTCCATCTACTGTTTTTGCAGTCCAACCATCTTTCATCATTTTCATGCGCCAGTCACCACCATTGATCATAGGCTCAATTGTGAAAATCATGCCTCGAACAATTTTTAATCCCGTTCCCGCTTTGCCATAATGAGGAATTTGAAGATCGGGTTCATGAAACACTTTTCCTATTCCATGACCAACAAAATCACGAACAACTCCACAACCTTCTTTTTCAGCATATCCTTGAATTGCCCATCCAATATCACCAAGGCGATTGCCATGTTTAGTTACAGCAATGGCACGAGCAAGACTTTCTTCCGCTACTTGTGTTACTTTTTTACTCTCTTCTGAAATATGTTCTCCAACATAAAAAGTTCTTGAACAATCGCCAAAGTAACCATCTAAAGTCACAGTGACATCAACATTTACAATATCACCTTCTTTTAATATTTCTTTTTCACTTGGAATACCATGACAAATCACATCATTAATACTTGTACAAACTGATTTAGGATATCCTTTATAATTTAAAGGACTCGGGTAAGCACCATGTTTAACAATAAATTCATGCACAGCCACGTTTACTTCTTCTGTACTAACTCCAGGTTTAATAAAATTTCCTGCATGACGTAATGTATGAGCAGCAAGTCTTCCTGCTTCTCTCATTTTTAAAACATCTTCTTGAGACTTTAATTTTGCCACTTTTAAGTTAACTCCAATTTTATTTAGAAAGAATATTTAGAACTGAATTAACCGCATTCAAATCAAATGTCCCCATTGTATTTGAAGTTTCTATCGTTTTTTTAGCTAACCCTTGTAAAACTTTTCCAGGCCCCACTTCAACTAAAAGCGATTCATTTAACTCTTGATTTATTTTTGATAAAGATTGTGTCCATAATACAGCACTTGCAATTTGTTTTACAAGAATACTTTTTGTATATGTTTCACCTGAATAAATATTCGCATCAACATTTGCTATAATTTTACCAGAAAATTTATGCAATTCAATATTTGCTAAAAAACTCTCCATTTCTTTTGCTGCAGGTTGCATTAAAGAAGATTGAAAGGGTGCACTAACCGCTAAAGACTTTGCTTTCCCAAGTTTTTTTTCAGAGATAACTTCACAGGCTTTATCTACAGCACTCTTATGGCCACTCAATACCAATTGTCCTGGTGAATTAAAGTTGACAATTTCTACTACAGCATTTGGAGTAGAAACTTCCTTACAAACCTCTTCAATTAAGTTGCCTGAATTTCCTAAATAGGCTGCCATGGCTCCCACTCCAATAGGAACAGCTCTTTGCATTGCTTGTCCTCTAAAATGCACGGACTTTAAGGCATCTGAAAATGATAATGCACCTAAAGAAACAAGAGCTGAGTATTCACCAAGACTGTGTCCTGCAACGAAATAGGATTCTACATTTGCTCTTTTTTCAAGAGTTCGATAGATTGCCGTGCTCAGGGTCAGGATAGCTGGTTGGGTAAATTCCGTTAAGTTTAATTTTGCTTCAGAGTCTTCAAAACAAAGACGTTCCATACTTATTCCTAAAACATCCGAAGCCTCTTGAAAAGCATCTTTAACTTCATGAAATTGCTCAAATATATCCTTTCCCATTCCTACAAATTGACTGCCTTGACCTGGAAACATAAAAACAACGTCAGCCATATAAATACTCCTTATTAAGTGCATTGCATGATAAGCACTTGCTTTGAATACCAGAGTCTTTTAAATGTCTCCAGCATAAAAAAAGGGATCATTTGTCAAAGGCTATGTTCTTTCATTATCGTCTTTTACATTGACCTTTAGCTATTTTGAAGGTTATAGAGACTCATTTGTGGTTGATTTTTTGTGGAAAGGTTACAACATGTTTGACTTAGTCACCCAAGGATTTAAAGACGCTACCCTTAAATTAAAAGGGCAAGGTCGTCTAACAGATGAAAATATTGCGCCTGCTCTAGATGCTGTTAAAAGATCATTACTTGATGCCGACGTCGATCTTAAGGTCACAAAACAATTTGTGGAAAATGTACGCCAAAAAGCATTAAATGACGTTGTCACCTTAAAATCCAGTGCAGGACAAAAAGTAACAGCTAGTGATCACTTTATAAAAACTTGTCACGATGAACTTGTCGAGTTTTTAGGTGGCAATCAAACCGAAATCATAAAAAATACAAAAGGCCCTACGGTTATTTTATTAGTTGGTTTACAAGGTGCTGGTAAAACAACTCACGCAGCAAAACTTGCTAAATTATTAGCTGAACGCCATAAAATGCGACCATTACTTGTTGCTGCCGATGTTTATCGACCGGCTGCACGTGATCAATTAAAAATATTAGGCGATAAAATTAATGTTCCTGTGTTTACTTTAGACACAAATAATGCGGTTGAAATTGCTGAAAAAGGAATTGAATTTGCACGATCGGAATGGCTTGATCTTGTCATTATTGATACTGCAGGTCGTTTAGCAATTGATAATAATTTAATGAATGAACTTGAATCCGTAAAATCTGCAGTAAACCCTCAAAATATTCTTCTTGTTATTGACTCCATGATTGGCCAAGATGCCGTTCGTACTGCTTCCGCTTTTGATATGAGACTCAACTTATCTGGTGTCATTCTTACTAAATTAGATGGCGATACCCGTGGAGGAGCTGCTCTTTCTGTTAAAAAAGTAACAGGTAAAAATATTTTATTTGTTGGTACTGGCGAGACATTAGACAAACTCGAAGAATTCCGTCCAGAAGGTATGGCTGGTAGAATTTTGGGCATGGGTGATGTTGTTGGTCTTATGGATGACTTTACAAAAGCCATCGATATGGAACACGCAGAAAAAAGTGCAAGCAGAATGATGGAAGGTCATTTTGATTTTAACGATTTTCTAGAAATGATTGGCACTATTGGAAAAATGGGACCAATTAAAGATGTTCTTGCAAAAACACCTTTAGCATCTCAAATTTCTGAAAAAGACATGGATAAAGTGAATGATAAAGATATTGTTCGCAAGGGTTCTATCGTTCAGTCCATGACGAAAAAAGAAAGAGAAAATCCCGATCTTCTTCTCATTCAAAAATCCCAAACGGCGCGCAGTCGTATTGCGAGAATAGCAAAAGGTTCTGCCCACACAGAAAAAGATGTGAAAGATCTCGTCGATCAATTCATGCAAATGCGTCAAATGATGCAAATGATGGGCGGATTAGGTTTAGGTGGAGGCGGAGGACTGATGTCTAAAATCCCTGGACTCGGCCAGTTAAATCAAATGGCAAAAATGGCAAAAATGGCAAAAATGATGGGCGGCGGTGCTGGTGGCATGCCCGGAATGCCTGGTGGTGGTGCCATGGGAGGCTTAAATAGCTTATTTGGCGGAGGTGGCGGAATGCCAAACATGCCAAGTATGGGTGGTAGCGGTGGATTAAGCGCTGCAGATATGGCCGAAATCAATCGTATGAAAAAAAGAAAAAAAGAAGAAAAATTAAAAAAACAAAAAAAACGCTAAAACGTTTCTGTTACTTTAGATAGGAAATCAAACCATGTTTGGAATTCATAAATCAACTTTTTTAAGCTCATCTTCAGCAGCAGGGCCCGAAGCTCTATTTGCAAAATACATGCCAAAGCCACAGGTTGAATATCCGAATGTGGGTGAAAAAAATGAACCCTATCTAAAAAAAGTTTATGTACAAACTTGGGGTTGCCAAATGAATGTGGCTGACTCTGAGCGTATGCTAGGCTTGTTAGGAAGACTGAATTACCGTCCTACCGAAAATCCAAATGATGCTGATTTTATTTTATTAAATACTTGTCATATTCGTGAAAAAGCAAGACATAAAGTAGTCAGTCGTCTTGGTGAAATTCGCCCTTTAAAAGATTCAAATCCAAATTTAATTATAGCTGTTTCTGGTTGTGTTGCACAAGCAGAATCACAAGCTCTTGCAAAAGAAGTTCCTTATATCGATATGATATTTGGACCAGATCAAATTGAAGAGTTACCATCATTACTTGAAAAAGTAATTGAAAAATCTGAAAATGATAAAAAAATAAAAGAAAGCTATTCTACAAACAAAGAGGCTCCTTTTATATTAACAAAATTTGATAATAAAGAAGAAGGTTACTCAATTCCAATAGATGTAATCCCTCCTTATTATGATGAAAATAAAAATGAAGTCACTCGTTACGTTAATATAATCAAAGGATGTAATAATTTCTGTACATTTTGCGTTGTTCCTTATACAAGAGGGCGTGAAAAAAGTCGTCCAGAAGTAGAAATCATCGATGAAGTAAAATATCTTGTGGACAAAGGTGTAAAAGAAATTATTTTATTAGGTCAAAATGTAAACTCATATGGACTAGATCTTATTGGCGCACAAGATATTCATTCTTCAAATGGAAAACTTCCATTTGCCGATTTATTATATACTGTAAGTAATATTCCAGGTGTAGAACGTATTCGTTTTACAACTTCAAATCCTCATGATTTCACACCAAACTTAGCTAAGGCTTTTGCTGATTTACCTAAAGTAACAAATTCGTTTCATTTAGCAGTGCAATCAGGAAGTGACCGCATTTTAGATAGAATGAATCGCCAATATACAAGAACAGAATATTTTGAACGAGTAAAATGGATACGTGATGTTCGTCCTGACATTGCATTTAGTACAGATATTATTGTCGGTTTCCCAGGTGAAACGGATCAAGATTTTGAAGATACTTTAAGTCTTGTAAAAGAAATGCAATACGCTTTTATTTTTGCCTTTAAGTATTCTATTCGTAAAGGAACACCTGCAACTCGTTTTAAAGACCAAGTTCCAGAAAATATAAAAGACCAACGTTTACAACAGCTCTTAGAACTTCAACGCAAAGAAACAGAAAGACAAAATTTCGCTGAAATTTCTAAAATAAGAGAAGTTCTTGTATTGTACAAAAATAGAAAAGAAGAAAATAGTTGGTATGGAAGAACTTATGAAGGAAGACTTGTTAAAATTCATTCTCCAAGAAATTTGATTGGTATGATTTTACCTATTAAAATAATTGGTGCGAATTTAACTGCTCTTGAAGGACAACTTATTTAGTCCTCATTTTTCCCATTTAATGTAAATTCTTAAATATTGTCAAAATCTTTATACCCTAACTTTGCTATGATCATCCTATAAAGTTAAAATTTTATAGGTGATTTAAAATTAGGGAATAAATATGGTGTTTTCCAAAATTAAAATATTTATTTTAATATTTTTTTCATTTTTTATAAATATGAATTCATTTTCAAAAGAAAAATACACAAAAAAAGACATAGAAGAATTTGTATTAAAAGCTGTAAATTATGCAAAAAACTACGGAATAACTCATGCTCTAAAAGAATTTATGAATCCAAAAGGCGAATTTATTAAAGGAGAGCATGGCGAATTATATATTTTTGCTTTTGATTTCAAAGGAAATGTTTTAGCTCATGGCGATAAACCTAAATTAGTTGGTGTTAATTTGTTTCATTTAAAAGATCCTGAAGGAAATTACCCTATTCAAAAATTAATAAATGCAGTAAATTCAAAAGATCACTGGATAAAATATATATGGATAAATCCTGCAGACAAAAAAATTGAAAAAAAATATGGTTTTTGCCTTAAAGTGGATGATACATGGTGGATTGGTTCTGGCTTATATGAAACAGAAGATACTAAAAAATAACTAAAAATATTTAAGTATTTGGAGCATTAAATGAATTATAAAACAATTAGGATTTTATTTATTATAATTCTTCTTAATTTATTCAAAATAAATTCGTATTCTCAGCAAAAATACACAAAAAAAGATGTAGAAGAATTTGTTCTTAAAGCGCTCGATTTCGTTAAAAAAAATGGGAAAGATGCTGCATTAAAAGAATTCATAAACCCAAAAGGAGAATTTCTAAAAGGGAAAAATGGAATTTTATATATCTATGCTTATGACTTTAAAGGAATTGTTTTAGCTCATGGTGGTAAACCAAAATTAGCTGGATTTAACTTATTTGATATAAAAGATATTGAGGGAAATTATCCAGTTCAAATTATGATAAAAGCTGCAAAAAATAGTAAAAACCACTGGGCTTCATATACCTGGACAAATCCAGCTACTAAAAAGGTAGAAAGAAAAATAGGATACAGCGTTTCCGTTGATAATACATGGTGGCTTGGCTCTGGTTTATACGAGAGCGAGGAAAATAAATGATATTTTTTCAAAATAAAAAAAAATTGTAATTATATTTTATTTTTTAAATTTAGTAATTTTAAATAATATTTGTGTGGCAGAAAACTTAACTGTAAATCTTGCTACATCAACATGGTCTCCATATACTTTAGAAGAACTTCCAGACAATGGCTTGCTTGGAACATTGATAAAAGCTTCTTTTAAAACACAAAAAATTGAAACAAATTTTATTTTTTTACCCTCAGCTCGTGCACCATTAGAAGCTAAAAAAGAACCATATAACGGTTACTTTCCATCATATGATTGTGATAAAAATGATTTTCAACAATCGTCTTCTCTTGGAAAAAGTTCAATGGGTTTTGCAGTTTTAAAACAAAAAGACTGGGATTGGAATAAATTAACAGATTTAAAAGGAAAAGTTATTGGAAACGTCCGTAATAGATTTTTTACTGAAGAATTTAAAATTTTAAGCGAAAAAAATATTATTTCAATAGAAGAATCAAATACCGATTTAGTTAATTTAACAAAACTTTTACATGGAAGAATTGATATCTCTGTAATAGAAAAAAATATTTTTGAATATTTAATATCAATCACTCCAGAATTTAAAGATAAATTTAATTTTGAAAATAAATATATAAAAAACAGAGATTTATATATTTGCTTTAATAAAGCTAAAAAATCAAAGAATTTTAAAAATAAATTTAATTTAGGAATTTCTAAAATAGATAAAGATAATATTATTTTTCAATACATCATGCTCAATTACTAGGTTAAGTATATTATTTTACAACGATAACATCAGACACAGCTCTTTCATGAAGTTTAAAGCAATCTTCTTCATCTGCTGGAAAAGTTCTATTTAAAACTTTTCCTTTAAAATAAAAAACAGAGGAATGACCACCATCTAAATTAATAGCATCGGTACAGCCTTTATCCATCATCAATTTGGTAAGATCGGGAATACCTAAACCAATACTTTTTCCAGTTACTTCATCAGATCCATTAGCAACTAAAAAAAGAATATTTTTATTTTTTAATTTACAAATTGCCGTTCTAGCATGAGCGTTTATAAAAAAAGAGGAGTCAGAATAATCTGTATTTATAATCCCATTTTTAATTAAATAAGGAACACCGCTCAAGATATAATCAACATTATTCCATTTCCGAATATCTTCATTACTTTCTGAATGAATATTCATATTTAAAATTATCTCTTTTCCTTTTTCAAAATTATATTTATTTTCAATATCACTTGTATAAATCACAAATCCATTATTGGGAATATTTATTAAATTTCCTCTTGGTTTTATTACTTTCTCTATTTTTGAAATTTTATTTTTTTTAACAGTAATTACAAGTCCTTTTTTGTTTAAAGGAACAGGTCGACTCCATACAGAAGTGAAAACAACGAAATTAAAATTTTCAACATATTTATTTAATACTAAAAACGGAATATTTTGACCGTTATATTTCAAAATTGGAAAAGAAGAAATTTTTCCAACTACAAAATTTTTTCCATCTTTATCCCAACCAACGGAACTATTAAACTCTGAAAAGGATCCATACCATTTTTCGTTTATTTTTAAAATTCGAGATGGCAACGCACTATAAGGACTATATATATTAGGATAACATGTATTTAAATTATAACCTGGAAGTTTAATTCCTTTTTTATGCTCATGAATTGAAAAAAAGCCACCATTTATTGCTAAAATAGCATTTTTTTGTTTTGCTAAGTTTGAAACTCTATCACTTGAATCAATTTTATCAAATGATTTTACTAACTCAATAGAAAATTTTGAACTTGGAAACTCTGCAGAAAAAATATCAATTTCATTTTTTTCCAAAAACTTTTCATGAATAATTTTCATATTATTTTCACTAAATTCGTTTACTTTTTTTAAATAATCTATTTTATTTATATTATTAGATATACAGCCCTGAATAAAATATATTATAATAAAAAAAAATAACCCAATCTTAAATGTCTTTTTATTTTTCATTTTAATCCTAAAGGTACTTATTTAAAATTAAATTTAAACATGAATCTCATAGATAAATAAGTTATAATACCAACCAAACAATAAGCATATGAGATTTCTACTAGAGAAGTAATTTTTAAAAAGCTTATTATTATAGAAATAATTCCAGAAAAAGTATAAGAAACAATTCCATAATTTGCACTTACCATTCCCGCTATATTTTGAAATGGAGCAAACATTCTCCCAACCAAAAAAGGATATAAGAAACCAGAAGAGAATGCAAACAATGATGATGTAAGCATCAATATCCATATCGATTTTGGAAAAAGAAAAGAAATAAAAACCATTATAATTCCAATAAATAGAAGCATTTTAGAAACTAAATTAATTATTTTATCACTTTCAAAATTTCTTATTGCATAATTGCTTAAAAATGCGCCTAAAATATAGACAGCTCCAATTACTAAAGCCATATAACCAAAAAATATTTGACTTTTTCCTAATATATTTTGAATTAAAAAAGGTGCCATCAAAGTGAAAACAAATAAACCCAAATTTGTCGTTGCTATAATTAAAGTACTACCCATAAAATCTTTATTCTTTAAAATAAATAATGAAGTTTTCAGGATATATTTAAAATTAAATTTTTGAAATTTTTTGTTTGTTTCAGGCATGAATAAAATTACAAATAAACAAGAAATAAAACCATAAATAGCTAGAACCAAAAATGATAACCGCCAGCCACCAAATTCATCTAAATGTCCACCAATAACAGGTGCTACAATAGGTGCTACACCCCAAATAAGTCCAATCCAGGCACTGGCTTTCATCAAAACAATTCCATCATATAAGTCAACAGAAACTGCTTTTGAAAGAACAGCGATAGATGCTGCTCCAAGCCCCTGAAAAAATCGAGCCAAAATTAAAATTTCAATATTTGAAGAATAATAACACGCTAAACTTGAAATCGTAAAAAGAAACATTCCGATTAAAAGTGATTTTTTTCTACCAATACTATCAGATATTGCGCCATATAAATACTGACCAAAACCTAAGGACAGTAAAAACAATGAAATTGTAAGCTGAACCTTACTTTCTGTTGTATTTAATCCATTTACGATATGAGGCATAGAAGGAGAATAAATATCTATGGATGCCTGAGAAACTGGCACCATAAACAAAATAATAGCAAAAACAAGTTTATGAGAATTAAAAAAATTTTTATTCATTCGTTTTCCAATAAATAAAATATCGAAAAATTTATCTGAATCAAAAAAGTCAATCTATTCTTAAAGATCTTGGAAAAACATCATAATCATCATCATATAACGGATTTCCTGATAATCCTAGTTCAAAAAGATTTCTTAAATCTTTTAAACTTTTGACATTACGAATTCTATTTTTTCTTAAATCAAGTTTAGTCAAATTATTTAAATATTGAATAGACTCAATTTCAGAGATTTGATTATCCACTAATGATAAAACAGATAGCATTTTAGATTTAGCAAGAGGTTCAATACTATCTAGTAAATTTTTATTCGCAGTTAATTTTTTTAAGAAGCTATTGTCTTTTAAAGGCTTAATATCAGATATGTCATTTTCAGAGATATTTAATTCTTCTAATAAAGGCAAATGAGATATTTCATGAATTTTCCTTATTTTATTCTTTTTTAAAGACAAAACGATAAGCTCTTTAAAACTATCTAAACCTTCTAATGAGATAAATTGATTTTCATCTAAATTAAGATCTTTTAATTTAATAAATCGAGAAATATTTTGAAAATTAGAAAGGTTATGACCTTTCATAGATAGTTTAGTTAATAAAATAAAAGAAGATAAGTCATTCCAATCTGAAATCATTTGATAATCTAAGTTTAAATTTTCAATCTGCGGAATAAATTTGAAAAAAGAGGAATCAAGCACAACTTTTTTAGCTTCAGGAAAAGAACTTAAATCAAGTGATTTTGCCTGGCTTAAAAACTTCTCAGCCTCTTGCGGAATTTTTGTTTTAAAAATTCGATAAATTGTTTTTTTGCTAAATTCATGTTCTGGTGAAATAGAATCTATGCTTAGATAATTTAAGAGGCTTTCAAAGCTGGTAGGTAGAGACATGACTTTTATTTCCTTTCAAATAAAGTAATTCATTGCCATGAAACCCCTGCAGAACCGGACTTGTAGTTTTCCCACATCCGGCTCCCAGAGATGATATTCATTG
>NZ_JBIPMD010000239.1:0-4733 GCF_044369315.1 Silvanigrella sp. | reverse complement strand
TCTAGAACTTGATTTTTAAACTCAAGAGAATATTGACTTTTAACTGATTTCTTCTTTAACATTGGACAACCCTTCTATATGAACGCCTAAGTTCATAGCATATTGTCCACCAAAAGGAATCACTTTACATAAAATGATTTTCCTATTGCATAAAAATATAGAATCCGTTGATCTTATAATTTAGAAAATCAAAAAATCAAACTGAAAATCTTACAATTTATAAAATAAATGATTTTATTCTTGAAAAATCAAGTGTTTATTTTTAAATAAAAAGAATAATTTTTTTTTAATTTTTCTATGATTTCTTAAAGAATACTTTAAATATAACGATAATATAAATATAATTAAATATAATAAATGAGGATTATTCATGTTTGATTTTAATTTAGAAGATTTTAATTCAAGTAACATAAATGAAGTGATTCATTTTATAAATAATAAAACGAAAGAGCTTGGTTTTGATATGGCATCGAGGCCAGAAACAGGGGCATTATTAAGAGTTTTAGCCGCTTCAAAACCAAATGGAAGATTTTTAGAAATTGGAACCGGTACAGGATTAGGAACAGCCTGGTTATTAGAAGGCATGGATAAAAACTCTAAATTAATTAGTATTGAATGCGATAAAAATGTTCAATCTGTCGCAAAAGAAGCCTTTCTTAATGATGATAGACTTGAGCTTATCTATGATAATGGTAGTGATTTTTTAAAAAATCAAATTTCAAATAGTTATGACATGATTTTTGCAGATGCTTATCCTGGTAAATATGAATTTTTAAATGAAACATTAAACTTATTAAAACCAGGTGGAGTTTACATAGTAGATGACATGCTTCCACAAGCAGATTGGCCAAAAGATCATTATCCTTTAGCAAAAGGCGTATTAGAAAATTTAAAAAATTTAAAAAATGTTGTCTCAGTTGGTTTAAATTGGTCTAGCGGATTAATTATTATTGTCCCCAAAAGAAATTAAAATAAAGAAAATGGAAATAAGAGGTTTATATGAATTCTCACAATAATAAAAAAATGAGCTTAAATGATCATGATGAAATCTGGAAAATTTTTAGAAATAATTATATCTTGGATCAAAAACTAATTCATTTTACGTTAGCAATTCATGTACCACATAGTATATCGTTAAATAAAGAAATAGATTATTATAGAAAATTAATAGATACAAATCCAGATTTAATGAGAAGAGAAAGACATAAATACACCACAGAAACTCTCGAAGCGGCAGCTCGATATTTAGGAACAGATAAAAGTTTAATTGCATTAACAGATAGTTCTACTATGAGCTTGTCTCTTATTTTAAATGGTATTGAATTTCAAAAAGGAACAGAAATATTAACCACAGATAGCGAACATTATTCCTTGGAAAAACTTTGTGAAAGTTCTGCTAAAAAATACAATTTAACTATCAAAAAAATAGACATCTCAAACAAATTAAATAATATAACTAAGAAACAAATTGTAAAGAGTATTATTGATAATATAAATGATAAAACCTCTTTAATTGCTATTTCTTGGGTAAATTCAAGATTTGGTATTAAATTTCCTTTAAAAGAAATTTCAAAAGAATTAAAAAAAATAAATTTTTCACGTGAAGAAAATAAAAAAATTCTTTTATGCGTAGATGGTGTACATGGTTTTGGTATTGAAAATTTAAATTCAATTCATGACCTTGGTGTCGATTTTTTTGCCGCAGGTTGTCATAAATGGTTATTTGGTCCAAGTGGGACAGGATTATTATGGTGCAGTGAGCGCGGCTGGAAAAGATTAAATCCTATAATTCCTTCGTTCGAAAAAATTGCTTGGGATCATTATTTAGAATGGGATAATAAAAAATATACTGAAGATGAATTGATAAAGGCACGCATGTGCACACCAGGCGGTTTTAAAACTTTTGAATATTTTTGGGCTCTAAAACATGCTTTTGAAACCCATGAAAAAATTGGCAAAGAAAATATTCAAGAAAGAGTTCACTATTTTTCTCAAATTTGTAAAAATGAAATTAAAAAAATTCCAAATGCAGTTTTATTAACACCCAGTTCATCTTCTTTATCATCAGGATTTGTTTGTTTTAAAATAAAAGATATAAAGCCTACAGAAATTGTTGCTAAAATGAGTGAGCATAATATCATAATTGGACAATCACCATACAAAGACTCTTGTCTCCGAATCACTCCTAGTATTTATAATACAGAGGAAGAAGTTATATATGCCTGTAATAAATTATTTGAAATTGTGAATGAGTTAAATCATGATGAGAAAAAATGATTATGATATTGTTGTTATTGGAGGTGGAGCACAAGGTACAGCCTTTTTATCAGCTGTCTATCATTTTATAAGAACACAACCCATATCCCATTATTTAAAAATAGGGGTGATTGATAAAAAAGAAAATATGGGGTGCGGTCATGTGTATAACAATGATTATCCTTGGATAATCATGAATACTCCCACCACAGATCTCTCCATTATGAAAAACGACCCTTTTGATTTTTTTAAATGGGTTGAATTAAATAAAAATGAATTATCTTTATTAAATGATAATTTAGAATTTGTACCAAGAAGTGTTTTTGGTCTTTATTTAAAAGAAAAATATCATTTTTTTAAGAAAGAATTAATAAAATATTCAATAACTGTAGAAGATATTTTTGATCAAGCAAATGATATATTATATCAAAATAAAGAGAACGAAATAACAATTTCTTTAGCATCTGGAAAATCAATAAAAACAAGTTATGTATTATTTGCTACAGGCCCTAATTTGCCACAAGATCATTATCATTTAAAAGAATATAGAAATTATATTCACAATCCTTTTCCTACAATTAATAATTTAGTAGACTTACCAAAGAATTCAAATATTGCCATTATTGGCTCTAACTTAACTGCAATTGATATTACAATTACATTAAGTCATCTTGGCCACAATGGTAAAATTTATATGACATCACGAAATGGAAAACTTCCTGAAGTTAAAGGAAAATATTTAAAATCCTATACTCCAAAAAATGTTTTATATGATAATTTTGAAAAAATATTTCATGCTAAAGGAACAGATTTAAATTTAATGGATTTAACAAGATTAATACGTAAAGAATTAAAGATTCATGGATTTAATTGGCGAGATTATTTTTTTGATAAAAAATCGAAACCAGAATGCATGATTGATTTTGAACAAAGAGTTGAAGAAGCAAGAAATGGCCCAAGCCCATTCAACATTATTTTGGGAATGATTCCAGAAATAGCAAAGACATGGCGACTTGTATCCAGTGATCAAATTGAACTATTTATGACAAATTTTTATCGAAATGTTCATCAAAAGCATGGAGCTATTCCATTAATAAATGCTGAAAAAATACTTTCACTTCTTCAAAAAGAACAATTAATTTTGAAAGGAAATTTAAATCATATAAAACACAATAATAATAATAATTTTTCTATTACATTTGAAAATTCAAATGACAATATAATTTGTGATTATATTATAAATGCGACAGGTCCGAATCGATCGATATGTTCCAATGAATCAAAACCTCCATTTACAACACCATGTGCAAATGGTTTTATTAAAGAAATTAAAATTGGTGGCACCATAATTGACACAAAAAGTGGTATGATTTTGAGGAATGATGGAAAATTTGAAAACAGATTAAGAGCTATTGGTCATAATGCAGAAGGTTCTCATCCATTTATAAATAACTTCGCTTGGATTTTAGAATCAACAAATGAAGTTGCAGAATCACTAATTAATGAGGTTATTCATGGGAAAAAATAATGGGAATCAACTAAATCCTATTTGCATCGTTGATGCCTATTCTACCGGTAAAAAATTAGCTCATGAATTTCATAAATTTGGAATAAAATGTATCCATGTAAAAAGCTCTCTTGCCAATGCAAACGATCCCAAAAGAAACGAATTTTTAGAAGAAATATTATTTGATGGAGATTTTAAAAAGCTAAAAATTGATCTCAATAAATATAACCCATCCCATATTATTGCTGGTTCAGAAATGGGTGTAGAGCTTGCAGATAAATTAGTTGACATTTTTAAATTAACGAATGCTTGTAATCCTAAAACAACTTTATTAAGAAGAAATAAGTATTTCATGCATGAAAGGCTCAAAGAATTATCCTTACCATGTGTCAAACAATTTAAATCAAATAATGAAAATGATATTTTAAAATGGGCAGAAAATTTAAACTCATGGCCCATTGTAATAAAACCATTAAATAGCGCAGCAAGTGATGGAGTCACTATTTGTGAAAATTTAATCGAAATATCAAAGGCCTTTCATAGAATTTATAAACAAGAAAATAAATTAGGAATTAAAAATGAAGAAGTCCTTGCCCAAGAATTTTTAGACGGTACTCAATATTTTGTAAATACCGTTAGCTGGAAAGGAAATCATTACATTTCTGATATTTGGAAACAAAATAGAAGGCGCTTGCATGGAAGAGGTTTTTTATTTGAAAGTATGTTACTTTGTCCAAGCACCGGAAATATTGAAAATAAATTAACGAAATATACCAAAGAAGTTTTAAATGCTTTAAATTTAACCCATGGTGCTGCGCATAATGAAATTATGTTAACAGATAAAGTGATCTTCCCCCAATTTTATAGACACAATTAACCGACCTTTTTCATTGGTCTAGTTATTTCAAATATAACTGGAGACAGATATCCATTCGACGAATGCTTTCTAACACGATTGTAGTAAACTTCA
>NZ_JBIPMD010000300.1:0-3402 GCF_044369315.1 Silvanigrella sp. | reverse complement strand
GAAATGCTACAGCATTTGGAATAAATTTTGCACCATTTGATATTGCCTTATTTAAATGAACTGTAGCATCATATTTAGCTTGAATTGGGCAACAAGAAATACAACTTGCATTATTGCCACAACAAGGTGGCCTTGAATCAATTGCCACTGAATTTCTTGCTTGTGGCGTGTGATTTATTTTAAATGGAGAACCTTTCAATTTATCAATTAAATATTGGTCAACTCAGGTATGAGGAATTTTAGGCATTGGATATTTTTGCGAACGAGGAAAACCTAAATCTTCATTGTTATCTCCAGATACCCCTATTTCTTTTTCTGCCAAGGTATACCAAGCTTCCAAATCAGAATATTGAATAGGCCAATCTTTTCATACTCCAAAATTTGTTTTCATTTTAAAATCTTCAGGTAAGAAACGAATTGCATTACCTAACCAATGCCAAGTTGTCCCTCCTGCAACTCTTAAATATGTGCTCTTAAAAGGCTCTTTTCCTTTTTGAATAAAATAGGTGTCTCCTACGGTTAAAGGAAAAGGAGCATGAGGAGCTTGATCATAGGGAGATTCTGGTATTTTAATTACAGAATTAAAATACTTTTCCATTGCTTGAGCTCTATTAGGCATGCTCCCAGCTTCAAGAATTGTTACTTTTATCCCTTTTTTTGAAAGTTCTGCCGCCATTATTGCTCCTGCAATGCCTGAGCCAACAATATCAACATCTGCTGAATTTGCATTCATAATTTACCTATAATTTTAAATTTAATATAAATTATATTGAATTTATTAAAAGTCAATATAATATTTAATATAAAAATTGTGCTAATATTTTCAATATAATTAAAGTATTTAATTAATTAAAGAGAGGTATTATGAATGATGGATTTGCCACAAAACCTATTTAGTAGAATTCATTTTAAATCGGTATTTTATTTTCCACAAACGTAATATGGCAAGGAACGGCCTTCACGATAAACGTCTGCTGTATAGTTTGTTTTATCTAATACCACAATTAAATCTGAACTTTCAACTTTAAAAGTAGCTACTTTAGCTGTCTGACTACTTAAATACATTGTTGTATTTTGTGCTACAGCCCCTGGATAAACTCCAATCTTACTAAATATACCACCTCTAACATTATATTCAGGAGCAAGAGCTTGAGTAAATATTGTAATTCCATAATCTACTCCAACCATATGATTCGTTGGAACACAACGAACAGAAGTTGCAGAAACACCACCAGGAACTCCTGGATTTGGAGTTAAAGATTGAGCATTTGCAAATGAAGAAACAGCTAATAAAGACAATGCAATTAAATTAAATTTCATTTAATTTTCCTTTCAATTTGATATATTTTTAAAGTATTAATAGGATTCAAATATAATAAAATAAAAAAGTTGTCAATTCATTTTAATTTAATTTTTAAAAAAATAATTTATAAATATTTCATAAATTTTGTAATTATAAACCTAAATTAATCTTTATAAAAGCTATTAAAATATAATAAAAAACATATTTTTAAGAAAAAATCGAGACCACCAAGAATAATAAAATAAAATGTTGTTAATCATTTTATTAAAAAATTAGAATAGTATGAATTTTTTAAATTTTATATAAAATAAGACTAAATATAAATCATATTTTTACTAGAAATATTTCTTATTAATAAAAAATATATTCAATCATAATTGGTTGAATATATTTTTAAATTTTTCATATTTATTGAATTTCAAATAAAGCATTTTTTGATTTACATAATTAAAAAATTAATTAGAAAAATCCTAATGGGTTTGGATCGTAACTAACTAAAATATTTTTTGTTTGCTGGTAATGCTCGAGCATCATTTTATGATTTTCGCGCCCTATCCCGGATTGTTTATAACCTCCAAAAGCCGCATGAGCAGGATACAAATGATAACAATTTGTCCATACACGCCCTGCTTGAATGTCTCTACCAAATTTAAATACATTTCCTAAATCTCGAGTCCAAATACCTGCACCTAAACCATAATTTGTACTATTTGCAATTTCTAATGCCTCTTCATCATCTTTAAAGGTAGTGACAGAAAGAACAGGTCCAAATATTTCTTCTTGAAATATTCTCATTTCATTTGTTCCTTTAAAAACTGTTGGCTCAACATAAAAACCCTCAGATAAAGAATCATTAAATTCTTTTCTTTTGCCGCCAGTAAGAATCTGAGCTCCTTCATTTTTTCCAATTTCAATATATGAAATAATTTTTTCCATTTGTTCTAAAGAAACTTGAGCTCCAAGCATTGTAGAAGGATCTAAAGGATTTCCTTGTTTAATTTGTTTCACTCTATCAAGTGCTTTTTCAATAAATATCTCATAAATAGATTCGTGTATTAAAGCTCGAGAAGGACAAGTGCATACTTCTCCTTGATTAAAAGCAAACATAACAAAACCTTCGATTGCTTTATTTAAAAACTCATCATCTTTTAATAGAACATCTTTAAAGAAAATATTTGGCGATTTTCCACCCAATTCTAACGTTACAGGAATTAAATTTTGAGAGGCGTATTGTAGAATTAATCTTCCTGTTGAGGTTTCTCCTGTAAAAGCGACTTTTGAAATTCGATTTGATGATGCTAATGGTTTTCCAGCTTCTAAACCAAATCCATTGACAATATTTAAAACACCAGGAGGCAATAGATCTTGAACTAATTCTAACCATACCAAAATAGAAGCTGGGGTTTGTTCTGCAGGTTTTAATACAATACAATTTCCTGCGGCCAAAGCAGGGGCTATTTTCCATGCCGCCATGAGCAAAGGAAAATTCCATGGAATGATTTGCGCCACAACACCTAAAGGTTCATGAAAATGATAGGCAACTGTATCTTTGTCAATCTGCCCAATCGATCCTTCTTGAGCTCTTATGCAACTTGCAAAATATCTAAAATGATCTATTGCTAAAGGAACATCGGCTCCTCTCGTTTCTCGAATTGGTTTTCCATTATCAATAGTTTCAGCAACAGCTAAAATATTTAGATTGGCTTCCATTCTATCCGCTATTTTTAATAATATATTAGCTCTTTCTGTATTCGAAGTTTTTGCCCAAGAAATTTTTGCTGAATGAGCGGCATCGATTGCCATTTCTATATCAGCATTACATGATCTTGCAATTTCTGTAAATGTCTTACCAAAAATAGGACAAATATTTGGAAAATATTCACCATTAATTGGAGATACCCAATGTCCATTTATAAAATTATTGTATCGACTTTTAAAAGGATTTTTAATATCAAATTTTTCTATTTCTTTGCTGATGGTAGGTAGAGACATGACTTTTATTTCCTTTCAAATAAAGTAATTCATTGCCATGAAACCCCTGCAGAACCGGACTTGTAGTTTTCCCACATCCGGCTCCCAGAGATGATATTCATTGCGTA
>NZ_JBIPMD010000061.1:0-15387 GCF_044369315.1 Silvanigrella sp. | reverse complement strand
ATTTAAATCTCCCCCTCAAAAGGAAATTTAAATCTGTATTTACGTTTTGTAAAAATCACTTATTGGGAGGACACTTTGCTGGACAGGAATAGGGATCCTGCTTAGTTTGAGCTTTTTAAAATAATCCTCAATTTCTTGAGCTTTAAGATTCTGTATCTAGTCTTGATGAGGATACAGAAAATAAGATAGTATTTTTCTTGAAGGACGGAAAATGTGTATCTCTGTCATTATTTTCGACCATCTAAGAAAATATAAAGTAGGTATAATGAATTGAAGAGCGAAAGATTAGGAACTTTGAAAATGATTAATTTGCATGAACCAATTTTTGATACAGAAGATGAAAACAATGTTCTTGAGGCATTACGTTCTTCATGGGTTTCGACGGGAGGGCCTTTTATTGATAAATTTGAGAAATCATTTGCTGAATTTATTGGTGTAAAGCATGCAATTTCTGTTTGTAATGGAACTATTGGATTACAACTTTCAATCGAAGCATTAAAAATTAGATATCAAGTTTTTAAAAGTTTTGATATCATTTTACCTTCTTTGACTTTTATTGCTACGGCTAATGCTGTAGTGCATTCTGGTGGTTCAGCAAAATTTATAGATGTCGATGAAAACTCATTGCAGTTTTCAATTGAAAATCTTAGAAAATATATTTTAAGTAACTATGAATATAAAGCTGATAACAAGTTTTGGATAAATAGAGTAACTTTTAATAGATTATTAGCTTTTATGCCTGTGCATATCATGGGCTGGTCTGCTGCAGAAAGTCATTTATTAAAAGGAATTTCAGAAGAATTCAATCTTACAATTTTAGAAGATGCAGCGGAAGCATTAGGAACCTATAATCTTGATGGTAGTCATATTGGAAATTCAAGCTTAGCAGCTATTTTTAGTTTTAATGGAAATAAAATACTTACTACTGGTGGTGGTGGTATGATAACTACAAATGATTCTGAATTTGCAAAACATCTAAAACATTTATCTACAACAGCAAAAAATGATAATTTAAGATTTGTTCATAATGAAATAGGTTATAATTTTAGACTTGTTAATTTATTAGCCGCTCTGGGATGTTCTCAATTAAAGAAATTAAAATCTCGTTTAGTTCGTAAAAAAGAAATATTTAATTTATATTCTAAATTTTTAAACTCTTCATTTTTAACTCTATATAAACAACAAAATTGTGAATCAAATTATTGGTTAAATTGCGTTGTATTTGATAGTTTCAACTTAAGAGAAAAAGCACTCACAACACTGATAGAAAATAATATTCAAGCACGTCCATTATGGACTCCATGTCATTTACAACCAGCATACAAAACAAATAATAATTTATTATTAAAATCTACTGAAGATATGTGGAATAGAACTCTTTCTCTACCATCAAGTCCTCAAATATTAAATGAGGAAGTTAAAATGATTTCCGATTTAATTCTTTTAAGTATAAGTGGAAAATAAATAATGAATAAATTTTCTCCTACATATAAACAAGCAATTTTATCAGAAAATTCAACTTTAAAAGAATGCTTAAAGTTAATTACAAAGTCTGGATTATTAATTGCTTGTATTTCTTCATTTCAGAACGAAAGATTTCTTGGAATCCTAACAGATAGCGATATTCGCAGAGCTCTTTTAAACGGTGCATCTTTGGATGATTCTATTGAGAAATGGATTAATAGAAATCCCGTAACAGCGAATGTTAATAGCGCATCTGATGAGTTGTTTGAACTTTCACATCGTGTTGGAAAAAGAGAAATTCCCCTTTTAGATGATCAAGGGTTTTTAGTAGACATTTTTATTTTAGGATTGAATGATATTCGTACTTCTCAAATAAAACAAAAATACGTGGAAATAAAAAATCAAGTTTCAAATTATATGTTTATTTTAGCTGGTGGGCTTGGAACAAGACTTCGATCAATCGTCAATGATAGACCTAAACCTTTAGCAATAGTTGGAGGTAAGCCAATTATTGAAACACTTTTAAATCAGGCATCATCCCAAGGTATTAAAAATTTTTATATATCTACCAATTATCTTGCAGAACAAATTGAAGAGTTTTTAAGTTCTGAAAGATTTTCTGAATTAAATATTGAGTTTGTAAAAGAAAAACAACCTTTAGGCACTGCTGGTTCAATCGGTTTTATAAAAAATAAAATTAAAGAATCAATAATTGTTTGTAATGCTGATATTTTAACAAATGTTCAATATTTAAAAATAATTGAAGAACATGAAAAACAAAATGCAGATATAACATGTGCTGTAAGACCTTATCAATATACAGTTCCTTATGGTGTTATAGATGTAATGGATAAAAAAATATCAAGTATAAATGAAAAACCTAAATTTAACTTTTTAGTTAATACAGGTATATACGTATTAAAACCAAAAATAATAGAATTAATAGAAAATGATCAATATTTAAATATGACTGATTTTATTACTAAATGTAATACTAGAGGTAAAAAAATTATACCATATTTAATACATGAATATTGGATTGATGTTGGATTACCTGAAGAGTATTTGAAAGCAAATGATGAATATCATTTACACTTTGAAAGTTAAATATATGTCTAAAAGAGATCTAGGAAAAATATTTGTAACTGGTAGTGATGGATTTATAGGTAGTCATTTAGTTGAAAATCTTGTTGAAAGAGGCTTTGAAGTAACAGCTTTGTGTCAATATAATTCATTCGGAAAATATGGATGGCTTGATGAACTTACTCAAAAAATCTGTCCTAAAAATTTAAATTTAATTTTGGGTGATATTCGTGATCCTTTTCATATGAAAAAAATAATTAAAGGGCATGATACCGTTTTTCATCTCGCAGCATTAATCGCAATTCCTTATTCTTATGTTGCTCCACAAAGTTATTTTGAAACCAATGTTCTTGGAACATTGAATATAATGGAAGCATGTTTAGACTCTGGAGTCGTTTCTCGGTTTATTCATACATCAACAAGCGAAGTTTATGGATCTGCGCAGTTTGTTCCAATAACAGAAAATCACCCATTACAAGGTCAATCTCCTTATTCTGCAAGTAAAATTGGTGCAGATATGGCGGTGGAGTCTTATTTTCGGTCAATGTCTCTTCCTTCTGTAATTCTAAGACCTTTTAATACATATGGGCCAAGACAAAGTATGAGAGCAGTTATTCCTACGATAATTGCTCAGGTTTTATCTGGAAAATCTGAAATAAAATTAGGAAACCTTACTGCTACAAGGGATTTTAATTATGTAATTGACACTGTCGAAGCCTTTATTGCTTTAGCTCATTGTAATAATGATAGTATTTTAGGTCAGAGTTTTAATACCGGTACAGGCCAAGAAATTTCTATTGAAGATTTAGCTAAACTAATTTCTAAAGTAACAGACAAGAAGTTTTCAATTATTACTGAAGATGAGAGAAAGCGTCCTGAAAAGAGTGAAGTTGAGAGATTAATATCTGACCCTACTAAACTTTTTCAGGCAACAGGATGGAAGTCTAAATTTAGTTTAGAAGAAGGTATATTTCAATTAACTCATTGGATGAAAAACCGTGAAGAATATTTAAAAGAAAATATAAGGTATTATGTATGATTATAAATTTAAACTATTTTTAATTAATTTATAGATTCATTTTGAAAATAATGTAACAGCTAGAGCAGGTACTGAAGTAATTAAAAATGTTTTATCAAATTCTGTTGTATATGTTGTTCCAGCAAAATGAGGAATAAATGGATAATGAATAAATGACTATCTTAAATAAAAAAATATTAGGCATAATAACAGCTAGAGGTGGTTCTAAAGGTTTAATTAAAAAAAATATTTTAAAATTTGGAAATAAACCTTTAATAGCTTGGACCATAGAATCAGCTAAAAATTCGAATTATATAGATCGAATTATTTTGTCTACGGATTGTTCAGAAATTAAAGATGTCGCTCTTCAATATTCATGTGAAGTCCCTTTTATAAGACCAGCTGAATTAGCAACGGATACCGCAACAAGTATTGATGTTATTTCTCACGTATTAAATCATATTGAAGGTTATGATTATTTTGTTTTATTGCAGCCAACATCACCTCTAAGATCCCAATATGATATTGATTCTTGTATAGAAAAATGCGTGAATGAAAATGCTCCTAGTTGTGTATCAGTTTGTAAATCTGATATTTATCCTCAACTTATGTATTCGATTGAAGATAATCAATCTCTAAAGCCCTTACTTAGTGGGGAAAAGCCAACTAGACGACAAGATATGAAAAATTATTATACTCTTAACGGATCTGTATATGTTGTGAATATAGAGTTTTTTAAAAAGCAGGGAAAAATGCTAGCAGATCATTCTATATGTTATGAAATGCCAAAAAATAGATCCATTGATATTGATGATGAGATTGATTTTTCTATTGCCGAATTCATATTAAATAAAAATTTAATGAAAGAGATATAAATGAATCACAGAATAATTGCTCGATTAGATGTAAAAGGGCCAAACTTAGTAAAAGGGATTCATTTAGAGGGATTGCGTGTACTCGGAGATCCTGTCCATTTTGCTGAATATTATTATGAACAAGGTGCAGATGAAATTATTTATATGGATGTTGTCGCAAGTCTTTATGAAAGAAATAGTTTACATGATCTAATTTCAAAGACAGCAAAAAAAACGTTTATACCCATTACGGTAGGTGGTGGAATTCGGTCGATAGAAGATATTAAGTCAATTTTAAGATGTGGAGCAGATAAAGTTGCGATAAATACAGCGGCTATAAAGGATCCAAATCTTATAAAAGAAGCTTCTAAAAAATTTGGATCGTCTACAATTGTTGTTGCATTAGAAGTTATTAAACAACCTAATGGCGATTATTTAGTATTTACAGATAACGGACGAGAGTATACTGGTATCCATGCTTTAGCTTGGGCAAAACAAGTAGAAGAATTTGGGGCGGGAGAAATTATAATAACATCTGTAGACAATGAAGGTACTGGAGGGGGTTATGACAATAATATAATCTCAATTCTTAGCAAATCCCTTTCTATCCCAGTAATTGCACACGGAGGAGCTGGTTGCAAACAACATATTTATGATTGTTTCTTTGAGGGAAAAGCTGATGCTATCGCTATTGCAAGTTTGATTCACTATGAGTCCGCTTCAAAATTATTTTCTAAGTATACAACAACTTCTGAAGGTAATATTGAATATTTAAAATCAAATGCAATACCTCAGTTTATTACTCCAGCAAGTATTCCAATTATTAAAGAATTTCTATTGAATAAATCAATTCAATGTAGGCCTTATAAAGGTGAAAATCAATGAGAAAAAAAATAGTAATTGTAGACTATGGAATTGGAAATTTGCAAAGTGTCGCTCAAGTTTTTGCTCATTTAAATAATCCAGTATCGATTTCTTCTAATAACAAAGAAATAATGTCTGCGGATGCATTAGTGCTTCCAGGAGTTGGTGCATTTGGCCATGCTATGAATAATTTAAAAGAATTAAATCTTGATAAATCTATTTTAGAATTTGTTCAAACAGGTAAATCTCTGATGGGAATTTGCTTGGGCTTTCAATTATTATTTTCAGAAAGTGAAGAATTTGGAAATCATAAGGGTCTCGACATTATTAAAGGGAAAGTTCTGAAGTTTACAAATAATAACGGATTGGATCTTGGTATTAAGATTCCTCAGGTCGGTTGGAATAAAATTTATAAACCAGTAATTAGTGTCGATAATTGGAATAAATCTCCTTTAAGAGAAATACAAAATATGGATTATATGTATTTTGTTCATTCATATTATGTAGAGCCAGAAATAACAAATGAAATATTAACTTTAACACAATATGGTGGAAAAGAATATTGTTCTTCAATTTTAAAAGATAATATTTTTGCAGTTCAATTTCATCCTGAAAAAAGCGCTTGGCAAGGAATTCGTATTTATAAAAATTGGATAGAAACGATTTAAGGAGTGTATATGAATATTAATGGTAAATATACCACAAAATATGGATTACCAGAAAAAGTCATTTTTTGTAAAAAATGTGTAATGTCAAATCAAAGACCAGCATCTACATCTGAGTTTCGTCATACTGTTGAGAGTAAAAAAGTTACTTTAAATATTGATTCAGAAGGGGTATGTGATGCATGCAGAACTGCAGAACAAAAAAATATAATTGATTGGGATTCAAGAGAAAAAGAATTATTAATTTTATGTGATAAATATAGAAAAAATGATGGAAGTTATGATTGCATTGTTCCTGGCAGTGGCGGTAAAGATAGTGCATATGCTGCACATTTATTAAAATACAAATACGGTATGCATCCTTTAACTATTACTTGGCCTCCGATTATGTATACAGAATATGGCTATCAAAATTTTAAAAATTGGATTGAAATTGGTGGTTTTGACAACATAACTTTTAAGCAAAATGGAAAAGTTATGAGACTTTTAACAAAATTATCAATTGAAAATTTATTACATCCATTTCAAACTTTTATATTAGGACAGAAAAATTTAGCTCCAAAAATAGCTTCAAAATTTGGAATCCCTCTGGTTTTTTATGGTGAAAATGAGGCTGAATATGGTAATCCGATAGCTGAAAACTCTTCTTCTTTGCGTGATAAATCATATTTCACTATGAATAATATTGATGAAATTTATCTTGGTGGAGTATCTATAAAAGAATTAAGAGAAAAATACGAAATTCCTTTAGCTGATTTAATGGCATATATGCCTGCTTCAATAAATGAATTACAAAGTTCTAATATTGAAGTTCACTATTTAGGATATTATAAAAAATGGGTGCCACAAGAGGTGTATTATTATGCTGTGGAAAACACTGGCTTTAAACCACGTCCTTTTCGAACACAAGGAACATATAGTAAATACAATAGTATTGATGATAAAATTGATGACCTTCACTATTATACAACATTTATGAAGTTTGGTATTGGTAGGACAACTTATGATGCATCACAAGAGATCAGAAATTCTCATATAGATAGAAAAGAAGGTTGTGCTCTTGTTAAGCGTTTTGATGGGGAATTTCCTGATAGATATTTTACTGAAGTTGTGGAATATCTGGATATCAAACCAGATGAGTTTTTAAGATTGTGTGATGAAGCTCGTTCCGAGCATTTATGGAAAAAAGTTGGATCTGAGTGGAAATTAAGACATACTGTAAATAAAGATGGTATTGATGATTAAATCATTAAATTTGGAATAAAAAAATGTTTAATAATAAAAATATATTAATAACTGGTGGTACTGGAAGTTTTGGAAAGAGATTTGTTAGAAGAATTTTAAAAGAATACACACCTAATAAACTAATTATTTATAGTCGTGATGAATTAAAACAGTATGAAATGGCAAAAATTTTTTCACCAGAAAAATACCCTTGTATGCGCTATTTTTTAGGTGATGTAAGGGATCAAACAAGATTAGATCGCGCTTTAAATGGAGTTGATTTTGTCATTCACGCAGCTGCTCTTAAGCATGTTCCTGCAGCTGAGTATAATCCATTTGAGTTTATTAAAACAAATGTCATGGGCGCTCAAAATATCATTGAATCATGCATTGATCATGGAATTCAAAAAGTCGTAGCTCTTTCTACTGATAAGGCATCAAACCCAATAAATTTATATGGTGCAACAAAACTTTGTTCGGATAAACTTTTTGTAGCTGGAAATTCTTACTCAGGAAAATCAGAAACAAAATTTTCTGTAGTACGATATGGAAATGTTGTTGGCTCTAGAGGAAGTGTTATTCCATTTTTTTTAAATATAAAAAATACAGGTGTGTTACCTATTACAGACCCACGTATGACACGTTTTTGGATTTCATTAGATCAAGGAATTGACTTAGTTCTATCTGCATTTGAAAAAATGCTTGGTGGAGAGATATTTGTCCCTAAAATTCCAAGTATGAAAATTCTGGATTTAGCCTCAGTACTTGCGCCTGAATGTGAAATTAAGCATGTTGGTATAAGACCAGGAGAAAAGTTACATGAATGTATGATTGGTGAAGATGATGCACAATATACATTTGAATATGAAAATCATTATGAAATTCAGCCAGCAATTCATGATTGGTATCTAGATTCTAAAAGAACCTATGGAGGTATTCGAATGCAAGAAGGCTTCCGTTATTCTTCTGATACGAATAATCAATGGCTAAACAAAGAATCTCTTATGAATGTTTTAAAAGGTTATATTTTAAAAGATACTGAACTTGTCAAAATAGATGAGTTTTCTATTGAAAATGCAAAACAAGATTATTTTCTACCTGATGAATTAAAATAGCGAGGAGAAATAATTTGGAAAATAAAATCATACCATATGGTAAACAAAACATAAATTTTGAAGATATAGAGTTTGTTACTCAAGCTTTAAAAAGTGATTATGTAACACAAGGTCCTTTGGTCGATAAATTTGAAGAGGAATTAGCTAAATATTTAAATGTTAAGCATGTTGTCGTTGTATCAAATGGTACTGCCGCATTGCATATTGCTGGTCTAGCTTTAAATTTAAAAAAAGGTGATGCTGTAATTATGCCTGCTATATCATTTGTAGCAACATCAAATTCTGTTTTATATTGTGGCGCTACACCTGTTTTTGCTGATATTGACATTAAAACTGGAAATATTTCTTTAGAATCAGCAGAAAAAGCATATAATATTGCAAAACAAAACGGCCTAAATGTAAAAGCAATTTATCCAGTCCATTTTGGTGGTATGCCATGCAATCCAAATGAAATTTGTAATTTTGCAAAAAAATATAATTTAAAAATTGTCGAGGATGCATGTCATGCCATAGGCTCTAAATATAGAAAATCACCAACAGATGAATTTCAAATGGCAGGCTCTTTTTCTGATATGGCTATTTGGAGTTTTCACCCTGTGAAGCATATCACTACTGGTGAAGGTGGTGCCGTTTCAACAAATGACACTGAGTTAGCTACAAATTTAAAATTACTAAGAAGCCATGGTATTACAAAAAATTCAAATAGCTTTGAAAATCGTAATTTGTATTTTGATGAAACAACAAATGGGGTAAATCCCTGGTATTATGAAATGAGTGCTCTTGGTTTTAATTATAGACTTCCAGACATTTTGTGCGCATTGGGAATATCTCAGTTAAAAAGACTTGATATTTTTGTTCAAAAAAGAAGAGAAATAGCAAATTATTATAGAGAATTTTTAAAAAATATAGATTTTATAGAATTACCACCTATTGATAATGAATATTCATATTCAAGTTATCACCTTTTTCCAATACTAATTGATTTCAAAAAAATTAAAAAATCAAGAAAACTTGTAATGGAAGAACTTAGAGAAAATGGAATTGGCTCTCAAGTTCATTATATGCCGATTCCTTGGCAAAATTATTACCAAAGTAATCCTGATAATTATCTCAGTACAGATATTTCAAATTCAGAATTATTTTATTCCAAAGAGCTTTCAATTCCAATGTTTTTTGATTTAAATGAAATTGATTGTCAAAAGATTTCTAATGTGATTAGAAAATTATAGTATATAAAATCTGAGGATGTGTATGAAAATTGCTTTTCGTGTAGATGGTTCCTATAAAATAGGAAGTGGACATTTCATGAGAAGTATTGTACTTGCTCAAGAATTAAGAAAAAAAATTGATCCTGAAATTATTTTTATTTCATATAAACATATAGATAACTTTAATCATATTCCAGAAAAGTTTGGATTTAAATCAATCTCTTTTGCTATAAATGGAGATTGGTCTCAAGATAAAGACGCAGAATATTTATTAGAAGGATTTAAAGGCGAGTTTTTTGATTATATCATTATTGATAATTATGATTTAGATAATATTTGGGAATTAAAAATAAAAAAAATATGTAAAAAAATATTAGTGATTGATGATTTAGCAAATAGAAAACATAGCTGCGATTATTTATTAGATCAAAATTATGTTGATAATTTTTTAACTAGATATAATGGTTTAATTAATCCGAATTGTGATATTTTCTTAGGTACTAAATATGTCTTGTTAAGAGATGAATTTCTTGAAATTAAAAATAAATCAAAAATAAGAAATCATGGATTAAAGAGTTTATTAATTTCATTTGGCGGTTCTGATCCTAAAAATTTGACAATAAAAATATTAAATATAATTAAAAATATAAATTATACTTTTGAATCTATAGATGTCGTAATAGGTTCAAAATTTCATGAATTAAAAATTTTAAATAATTTGTGTGATTCTATTCCAAATTCTAAAATTCATATTGATACTAATCATATTTCAAAATTAATGTTAGAAGCTGATCTATGTATTGGAGCCGGTGGAACCACATCATGGGAAAGATGTTTTTTAAAATTACCTTCCTTAATTATATCTGTAGCAGATAATCAAATAGAAATTTCAAAATCTTTACATCAGATTGGTGCTGCATATTACTTTGGCAATGAGTCTGAAAATGTCTATAATCAATTAAAAGATTATTTAATTAAACTTATAGAAACACCTTATATTTTAGAAAAAATGTCTTTAAATACTCAAAATATTATGAATGCCGAGAGTTTTCTTGGTGCTGAATATTTGTGTAAAAAGATTTTTAATTGTAATTAATAAGATTTTAATGTTAAGGAATGATTTGTGTCTAGCATAGAGAATTTTAATAACACATATAGAGATTCTTCCTTAGTTCCTTTAAGTGAAGAATATTTAGAATTAATTTTTAAATGGAGAAATTCTTCTAGAGTTAGAGAAAATATGTTTAATTCTACTGAATTAAAATGGGAAGATCATTTGCAATGGTTTGATAATTTAAAAAAACAAGAAAACAAATTTCACTATGTTTTTTTGCATAATAAAACTCCAAAAGGTTTTTTGTCTTTTCATCGAGCTCATGAAATTGAAAACTCATTAAATTGGGGGTTTTATTTAGGTAATTCAAATGAAAAAAAGGGTTTATCTTATTTGATGGGAATGCTCGGATTAGATTTAGCATTTAATATTATTAAAGTAAATGAAATATATGCCCAAGTTTTAGAAAATAATTTTAAAAGTTTTCGATATCATTTACAGTTAGGTTTTAATTTGGAATCAAAAGAATTATATTCTAAAAATGAAAAGAATTATTATCTATTTAAATATAATAAAAATAATTGGGAATTTAAAAGAAATATGATTGAAGAAAATTTAAAGGAATTGTTCAATGAAATCTTTTTATATCGGAAATAGAAAAATAGGTTTAGATGAAAAACCATTTATTATTGCTGAAATGTCGGGTAACCATAATCATTCTTTGGAAAGAGCTTTAAAAATAGTTGAAGAAGCTCACAATGCCGGCGCTCATGCAATTAAACTTCAAACTTATACACCAGATACAATGACTTTAAATGTTGATTCTGATGATTTTATGATTAAGGATAATAAAAGCCTTTGGGACGGTAGAAATCTTTATGAACTATATAATGAAGCTTATACACCATGGGAGTGGCATAAGCCCATTTTTGATTATTGTAAAAAACTTGGTATGATTGGATTTAGTACTCCTTTTGATGACTCATCTGTTGATTTTCTAGAGTCACTAGAAGTTCCATGTTATAAAATCGCCTCATTTGAAATGACAGATATCCCGTTAATTCGAAAAATTGCTTCTACTAGAAAACCTGTAATTATTTCTACTGGTATGGCTAATATTTCTGAAATAAATGAATCTTTAAAAGAGCTAAAAAAGAATGGAATAAATGATATTGTAATTTTAAAGTGCACAAGTACATACCCCGCAAATCCAAATAACACAAACTTATTAACTATTCCTAACATGAGAGACACTTTTAATGTTCATGTAGGTCTTTCGGATCATACTATGGGTATTGGTGTTTCTATTGCATCAGTTGCTCTTGGGGCTGTTGTGGTTGAAAAACATTTTACGTTATCAAGGACTGATGGAGGGGTTGATTCTGCTTTTTCAATTGAACCACATGAGTTAAAGCTTTTGGTGACAGAAACAGAGCGAGCGTGGCAAAGTCTTGGTAAAATTTCTTATGGTCCTTCCGAATCTGAATTAAAGTCTTTGCAATTTAGAAGATCTTTATATATCTCAAATGATATAAAGAAAGGTGAAATTTTTACAAGAGAAAATGTTCGAGTTGTTAGACCAGGATTTGGACTTGAACCCAAATATTTTGATCTGATATTAGGAAAAAAAGCTTCAGATGATTTTATTAAGGGTACTGCAGTAACTTGGGAGTCTTTTAGTGGTTAATGAAATAAGTCAACCAAATATTGGTCTTGGAACGGTTCAATTTGGATTACCTTATGGTATTCATTCAAATAAACCTTTAATGGAAGATGAAACCGTAGATCAAATTTTATCTAGCGCAGTTTTAAATAAAATTAACTTTTTTGATACTGCAGCAGATTATGGATGTTCTGAAAAAAGAATTGGCAAATTTATATCAAAAAACTTGATAAATAAAAATGATTTTATTGTTTCAACAAAAATTCCAAAAGTAGAGGAAGTTGTTTGGGATTCAAATTCATATTTTGATTTTATTAAGAAAATATCTGAAGAAAGTTTAGTTAATCTAAATTTAGAAAAACATAAGATCCTTCAATTTCATCAATGCGATTTAAAATTTCTCTCTTCTCATAATGTTAAAAAAATATTTAAAAGAATTTTAGATGAAAAAATATGTGACACTATAGGTATTTCTGTTTATACTCCGGAACAAGCATTTATTGCTTTAGATATTCCTTATGTAAAAGCAATTCAAATACCGGTAAATATATTAGATAGAAGATTATTAAATGAAAAACTTGTTAATTTATATAAAGAGAGAAATATCTTTGTAATTGCTAGATCTGTTTTTTTGCAGGGAATTTTGACTCCAACAATGTCTATTCCCGATGTAAAACAAGCAAATAAACTTTTAAATTTAAAAAAATTATGCCTAAATTTACTTAATAAAGAGCAAGATATACAAAAAATCTCTTTAGATTTTTTATTCAATAATATTTTTACCAATTTTATAAAAGTTGGATTAATAGGTGTAAATTCTGTTGTTGAATTAAATAAAAATTTAAATTATATTCAAATGTCTAAAGAATTAAATGATGAGCTTGATTATAAATTTATGGAAATTGGTATGGATTCTAAAATAGAGCCTCTACTAAATCCTTCATTTTGGAATAGTTTATAATTTAAAAGGGAGTTTTATCATGAGCAAAAATAATTATTACCATGAAATGTTAACAAAATATATTCCTGGAGGAGCTCATACCTACAGCAAGGGAGATGATCAATGGCCTGAAATAGCGCCAAAATGCATAGAAAGAGGCAAAGGTGCTTATGTTTGGGATGCTGATGGAAATCAATTTATTGATTGGTCCATGGGACTCACTTCAGTTGCTTTTGGCCATGCTAATGAAGAAATTAATTTTGCTGCTGTAGAAGCAATGCAATTAGGGCATAACTTTCAAAGGCCAAGCACAATTGAAGCAATTGCCGCAGAAAAATTTTTAAATTTTTTAAGTGATCGCGGTGAAATGGTAAAGTTTGCTAAAAATGGATCTACAGTAACTACAGCTGCTGTTAAATTATCAAGAGCATTTACAAATAGAAATAAAGTTGCTGTTTGTACTGAACATCCTTTTTTTAGTTATGATGATTGGTTTATTGGAAGTACAAAATGTTCGTCTGGTATTCCAAATGCCATTAAAGAATTAACCGTAAAGTTTTCATATAATGATATTGATTCCGTTAGAAAAATGTTTGAAAATAATAAAGATGAAATTGCATGTGTTATCCTTGAGCCTATAAAATTTGAAATTCCTAAAGATAATTTTTTAAATAAATTATATGATGAATGTAAAAAAAATGGTGCTATTTTGATTTTTGATGAAATGGTAACAGGATTTAAATGGCATAAACAAGGTGCAGGTAAATATTATAATGCAGATGCAGATTTATATACTTGGGGAAAAGGAATGGCAAATGGCCATTCTGTTTGTGCTTTAACAGGAAAAAAAGAAATTATGGAATTAGGAGGAATATCTCATGAAAAGCCTCGTGTATTTCTTTCAAGTACGACACATGGAGCAGAAATTCCTCAATTAGCAGCATTAATTAAAACTCTCGAAATCATAGATTCAAATCCAAATATTTTTGAAAATAATTGGAAGGTTGGTAAATATTTAAAAATGAGACTCAGGGAACTATGTGCGAAAAATAGTCTATCAGACTTTATAGACTTTTTAGGTGAAGATTGTTTTTTTGTTGTAGATATAAAAAATCCTGGAAACCAAAAAGCAAATGTTGCTAAAACTTATTTAATTCAAGAATTAATAAAAGAAGGACAACTCTTTCAGGGATTATTTTATATAACAGTAGCTCATAATGAAGAAATAATTAACAAAACAATTTCAGCTTGGGAAAATGTTTTAATAAAATATAAATTATTTATAGAAGAAAAAAATAGCAATAGTTTAATTGGAAGTCCAATGAAACCTGTATTTCGTGAGTATAATCATTCTGAAATTTAAATTAGGAAATAAATTTGAAAAAAGTAACCGCAATTGTTCAGGCTAGATTAACAAGTTCAAGACTACCAAATAAAGTTTTAGAAAAAATCTCTAAATACTCTATTATTGAGCTTATATTCTTGAGATTAAAAAAAGCAAAACAATTAACAAATATAGTATTTGCAATTCCAGATAACGTCCAAAATGATCCTCTATTTAATTATTTAACTAAAGAATTAAATGCAAATGTATTTAGGGGAAGCGAAGAGGATGTTTTATCAAGATATAAATTATGTGCAGAAAAATATGATTCTGATTATTACGTAAGAATTACAGCTGATTGTCCTTTTGTGCTTCCAGAACTTGTTGATGAATTAATTGATATTACTTTAGCTAATCCATATTCTTATGTGAGCAATGTATCACCTCCAACATTTGCGGATGGTTTTGATGTTGAAGTCTTTTCAAAAGAACTTCTATTATATATGCATCATAATTTTTTTGATAAAAAAGATAGAGAACATGTAACTTATGGATATTTAAAAAGAAAAGATCAATTAACAAATAATTTTAATTACTATAATTTTGAGAATAAAGTAAAAAATTATAGTAAATATAGGCTAACTTTAGATACTATGGATGATTTAAAAGTAATTAGAAAAATTGCTGACGAATATAATCATGATCTTCAGTTTATTAATGAAAGCGAATGTATTTTATTATATGAGAATATAAATTTTTAATAATAATCATTTAAAACATAAACGTATCCTCCCAATAAGTGCATTTTACAAACACAATGAATGGAATTAAATTTTTTATAGAGAGTGGTTTTTGATTTTGTTGATAGTATCAAGATAATTCCAAGGTAACCAATCTTTTGGGTTTTGCTT
>NZ_JBIPMD010000238.1:0-4748 GCF_044369315.1 Silvanigrella sp. | reverse complement strand
TAGAACTTGATTTTTAAACTCAAGAGAATATTGACTTTTAACTGATTTCTTCTTTAACATTGGACAACCCTTCTATATGAACGCCTAAGTTCATAGCATATTGTCCACCAAAAGGAATCACTTTAGAATCAATTATTTTTAAAACCACTAAGTTACAGTTTATCAAATATTTATGAAGAAAACATGATTTCCAATTGAATTAAATATGATACTGACAATATAATAAATTTTATTTATTTGTCTATTGATTTGTTTAGAATTAGATTAAATATAATCAAATAATAAAAAGATTTTTAGTATCAAATAATTATAATTATATATTCTAATAGAATTCATTTAAAATTTATGTCATATTTAACACCTTATCAAGAATAGCATTTATGTAACGAATAGATAAAAGCTTTTCTTAAAAAAGAAGGATTATGTTTTTGAAAGATAATATAACATGAAAATTATAAATAAAAATCAGAAAACAGAAGATAATATCATTTTAGAAGCTGTAAAAAGTAAAAATATCTCCCATCAGAATGAGCTTGTTGACATTCTAAAATCTTTAGGAGTTGACATTCCTCAATCCACTCTTTCGAGACGCCTAAAAAAGCTTGGAATTGCTAAAATAAACAATCAGTATACGATCCTAGGAACAAGACCCCGAATACAAAGTCCTATATTAAGTATTAAAGTTTCTATGCCTAATATCATTGTTTTGCATACTCTACCAGGGCATGCTAATTCACTTGCCATTCAGCTCGATGAAAAAATTTCATTTGAAGCAAAAAACTCTTTGCAAAATGCTTACAGTACTTTATGCGGTACGATTGCTGGCGATGATACTGTCCTTGTTCTTTCTGATGGATCAAAAAATGGGTTAGAAAAATTAAAAAAAGAAATAGAAGAAGATTTCATTATCGAAGAAACAGATTGATTAAATTTCAAATAAATCGATATATTAATAAAAACCATAATTGTTTTATAACTTTTTTCTTTTAATTATCAAAATAATAGATCTTGTTTTTTAAAAATATTTTAATATAATTAAAAATAATAAATTAATAAACTAGAATGACTAAAATAAAAATTATATTTTATTATAAAACTTTTATAAAATAAATTTACATATATTTTTTTTTATAATTATATATTAAAATAAATATATAAATTATTATTTGTATATTTATTTTAATATATTATATTTTAAAAAACCGTTTATGTTGTTAGCGGTATAAATTATTTTAAATATGATATTAAAGGATTATTAATGAAAAAAATAATTATTATAATTTGTCTACTTATTGTAAATAATTCTTTTGCTTACAGATCAATAGAAGATCACTCTAATTCCTATTTTCTTGATACAGATGGGAATCGAGTAGAGTACTGTAAAGTTTATTTAATGCAATTAAAATATAATTATTTGATAAATGGGATTGACTCAGAATTTAAATTTATTCATAAAAGGGAAGGAATTTCACATTTGAGTGATTATTTTCCATACAATAATCAAAGTAACACAGAAGAAGTCATATTTGAGCCTAGTTTTAAATCAAATTTGCAATGCGGTAATTATGGTATTGAATTAAAAAAAGGATTTAAACTAAATTCAAATGAAAAATATATTAAAAAATCAAATAAAGTAAGAATCAATTTTCTTATGAATGAATTTGAAAATCCATATTTATCTCAATTTTTTTATCAAAAAGAATTTGATTTAAATTCATTAGTAAACTCTATTACTTGTCCTGAAAGACTTTGTAAATTCTCTGAGAATATTGATGCTGAATCCGAATTTTCCAACTTTTTTTCAAAGAAAGCCGATGACTTTTATCATATTGGAGATTAAGTTAGAACTTATTGCCCATATAAAACCTCTGAGAATCTATTCAAGTATCTATTTCAATAAATCAAGATAAAATAATTTAATATAATACTTTCAATATGTTAAATATTTGATTCTTTGCTTTATCTATTCTATAATCTATTTCAATAGACTATAGAATGGAGCTCTCATGAGAGTAAAGCCTTTTAATCAAGAAAAAATAAAATCGGAAGTTTTGAGCTTTTTAAAATCAAATGGGAAATCCAATATTACTAGTTTAAAAAGACATTTTCCCTATAGCCAATCCTTTTTCTCACGTATTTTTAAAATATTAGATGAAGAAATCGTGATTTTAGGAAAAGCTCGAGAAACAGAATATGCTGCAAAAAGAATAATTGAAGGAAAGAACTCCAGTTACCCTATTTATGAAATTCTTGAAGATAGCTCAAGCTTAAAAATAGGGATATTATATGCAATAGAACCTAAAGGTTTTTATTTTTTATCGCATTTAAAAAATATCTCATCAGAATATTCTGCCGATCTCCCTTATTTTTTAAATGATTTAAGACCTAGCGGATTTTTAGGACATTTAGTCCCAAACTTAAATCCTGAATTGAATTTACCAAAAGATATTCGCATTTGGTCTAGTGAACATTGTTTAAAATATTTAACAGCCAAAAGTTTTGATAATATAGGTAATTTAATTATTGGTGATCTTGCTTTTCAAAAATACCTTTCTCAAAAAACTCAGCCAAATGGAATCGAATTTCTAAAACGATCCGAACTTTATGAACTTTATGCAAATCATGTTTTATCCTATGGAGAACCAGGCTCTTCCGCTGGTGGAGAACAACCAAAATTTTTAAGCAATTTATTGCCTCAAAATAAACAAGTTCTCGTTAAATTTTCTCCTCCTCTTCATTCTGATATTGGAATACGTGTTGCTGATTTATTAATTTGTGAACATTTAGCTCTAAATACGCTTCGTAAAAATAATGTAGAAAGCTCTCAATCAGAGATTATTTTCACAAAAAATCGTGTTTTTTTAGAGTTAGAAAGATTTGATCGCATTCCCAATTTAGGAAGAAAGGGGGTTATTTCTTTAGGTTCCTTAGATGCGGAGTTTTCTGGAACAATGGGAACTTGGTCAGAAACATCCATAAATTTAATGAAAAAGAAAATCATTCCAAAAGAATTTTATAATGAAATTCGTTTCCTTGAATTATTTGGTTACTTCATTGGAAATAATGACATGCACTTATTTAATCTCTCTTTTTATTTTTCTAAAAATAAAATCATAAAACTCGCTCCCGTTTACGACATGCTTCCCATGTTATTTAGACCGATGAATAATCAAATTATTCCCAAAGTATTTTCACCACCGTTACCTTTACCAGAAGATTCAAATATATGGGATAAGGCTTATATACTAGCTAATCAATTTTGGAATGCGGTTTTAAATGATAAAAATATTTCATCTTCTTTTAAAGAAATAGCACAAGATTGTCTTCTTATTTTAAATAAACAAAAAGATATTGGAAAACTTTTACCAAAATAAAATAGATTTGGTTGGAAAATGATGCTTAATTTTAATTTAAATAAAGATTAAAATATATAGTTATGAAAGTTTTTCAAGTTCTTCAGTTGATAAACCTGTTATTTTCATAACAATATCAGGAGAAAATCCTTCACTGCGCATTTTTTTTGCTACATGAGTTATTGCTTCAATTCTACCTTCTTCTCTAATATCGTATTCACGAATTTGTTTTTCTCTCTCTTCATATTTCGCAATAGTTTCTGGATCTTTACTTAATTTCTCTAAAAGTTCATAAGCTTTATTTAACGCTGAGTTACTCATTTACATGCCTTCCAATTTAAAAAGTTTAATAACGAAACAAAGCACAAACTTGTTTCGTTAATTTCAAAATATAAATAATTTATATAAAAGTTAAAATCAAATAAAATTCCGTTAAAAAATTTTTAAAGCTCTTCAAGCTCTTCAGAAGTTAAACCTGTTGATTGCATCACAAACTCCAGAGAAGCTCCTAATTCCCGCATTTTTTTGCTATTAATAAGGAATTTCTTTTCTCACCAATTTCTATTCCTTCTTCTATCCCCTCTATTCTCCCCTCTTGCCGCTCGGTATACATACTTGTGTTGTAATCGAGAATATACTTTTGCCTTGCTTCATACTTTGCCCGAGCAACGGGATCTTGGCTTAAATATTCCAGAGTTTCTTGTGCTTTATTTATTGCAGAATTGTTCATTTGCATGACCTCCTTTTAAAAACAAAACGAAACAAAGTTTAAATTTGTTTCGTTTATTTAGGATAATAAATATTGTATATAAATTTTAAAATCAAATATGATTCTCTTATAACTTTTCAAGCTCTTCAGCAGTTAAACCTGTTATTTTCATAACGATTTCAGGAGAAAAGCCTTCACTGCGCATTTTTTTTTGCAAATTGAATTTTAGCTTCTTCTCTCCCTTTCTCCATCCCTTCATTTATACCCTCTTGCCGCTCGGTATACATGCTTGTGTTGTAGTCACTTAAGTATTTTAAACGAGCTTCATATTTTGCCCGAGCTACGGGGTCTTGACTTAAGTATTCCAGAGTTTCTTGGGCTTTATTTATTGCAGAATTGTCCATTTTCATGACCTCCTTTTTAGATGTTCCCTTTAAAAAGACCATCCATTTTTCTAGATTATTATAATAGGTTTTTGGAACTTTGGGAACTTCTAAAAAGATAAACTCCAAATCTTTAGAAAATACTTTATTGGTTTTCATGTCTAATAAACCCACATTTGTGGTAGGTAGAGACATGACTTTTATTTCCTTTCAAATAAAGTAATTCATTGCCATGAAACCCCTGCAGAACCGGACTTGTAGTTTTCCCACATCCGGCTCCCAGAGATGATATTCATTGCGTAG
>NZ_JBIPMD010000060.1:0-15468 GCF_044369315.1 Silvanigrella sp. | reverse complement strand
CTAGAACTTGATTTTTAAACTCAAGAGAATATTGACTTTTAACTGATTTCTTCTTTAACATTGGACAACCCTTCTATATGAACGCCTAAGTTCATAGCATATTGTCCACCAAAAGGAATCACTTTATATTGAACATTAGCATTTTCTTTAAAGTAAGACTTTTCAATTGTAATGTCGCCATTTTTGCATACTTTTACAGAAGCTACTTGTAACTTTGTTGAACCAGAACCAATATCAAATCCGCCACGAATTTCATTTTTACAATCACTAGCGCTATCATCTTTTTGATTAGAAGCGTTATTGCTCGCTTTATTATTACATGAAACTAAAATAACAGAAAAAATAGAACCCAATACAACGCTTCTTAAAATCATATAAAATTTCCTTATAATAATTATTAAATTAATCTTTAGAAAAAAATAAGATATATTAATTAAATAGAATTCAGTTTCTACTTAAATAAGATTTGGTTATTTATTTTACAAAAGAATTAATGTCAACTTAATTTCAACGAAATATTTAATGAAAAATCCATATAAAATATATGTATAATTAATCATTTAATTAAAATAAGTATTGTAAATATATTTTATTTTTTTAATAATAATATGAATACGAAACATATAATACACATATATCATTATAATTATATATATATTATAATGATATTTTTTAAATTTAATAAAACAATCAATATAACAAATTCAAGTAATCAATATAATTATATAATTATATAATTATATAAAATTACGGGGTCTATTCTTTTTTATGTAACATATTTTTACAAAGATTATTAATTATTTTATTCTTTTAAAAATAAGACTATTTAAATAATAAATACAAAATAAAACTTAAATATCATAATCTTTTGAATTTAATAAATAGCTCAACTCGTTGTAAATAAAGGCACTTTCTTTATTTAAATAATTATCAAATAAATTCGTTGCGTTATTTATATGTCGTATTATTGCAAATTCGAATTCCCTGTGTGAATTATAACTTGGCTAGTTATAGACTATAAAATGGCCTCATAGGAGTTTTTAAAAATGTCACAAGAAAAACGACTTATTTTAGATTGGACGAAAGCCCACGATGTTTTTCCTATAGAAAAACATCTTTCCAATGAAATAAATAATTTAATTTCTGCAAAAAAATCATTACTTTCTGGAAAAGGCAAAAGCCCTGAATTTACAGGTTGGGTAAATTATGTAAAAGAAGAATGCCCTAACATCTTGTCTTCTATAAAAAAAACGGTTGATACGATAAGCAACCACTCTGATGCCGTTGTTATTGTTGGCATTGGAGGTAGCTTATTAGGCACAAAAGCGGTTTATGAGGCCCTTACTCATTCCTATGCTTCTGTGAATCAAGAATCGTTACATCGTAAACCGCTTTTATTTTGGGCTGGCCATCATATTGCTCTCGACGAATTATCGGAACTTCTCGATGCCCTTGACTCCTATACCCCAAGTATCATTGTGGTATCGAAATCGGGGGGCACCACGGAACCAGCCTTGGCTTTCCGCGTCTTAAAACAATATTTAGACGATAGATTTGGCTCCGATGAAGCATCTCATCGCATATTTGCAATAACCGACCCTCAAGATGGTACTTTATTAAAAATTGCAAAAGAAAATAATTATCCCTATTTTCCTATCCCTAAAAATGTTGGTGGTCGTTATTCTGTTTTCACACCAGTAGGTTTATTGCCTCTAGCCATTGCCGGAATTAACGTAACAGAATTTGTGGCGGGAGCAGCGCAAGCATTTGATGATTGTACTTCTGAAAAAAATCATTCTATTGAAACAAATCCTGCTCTTTGTTATGCGGGAATCCGCAATGTTTTATATGCAAATAAATACAAAATAGAATCCCTATGCACTTGGACTCCAAAGGCAAAAGGGATAGCAGAATGGTGGAAACAACTTTTTGGTGAAAGTGACGGCAAAGAAAACACAGGAATATTTCCAGCAAGCGCTAACTTTACAACCGATCTGCATTCATTAGGACAATATTTCCAAGATGGAGAAAGACATTTATTTGCTACACATATTAAAATTCAAGATGAATATTCTTTATTAAAAGGATCTATTAAAAGGAAAATAAAAATTCCTGAGTCTAATTTAAAAGACGGTTTTGAATTTTTAGCTGGAAAAGATCTATCCTATGTCCAAAACGAAGCTCAACAAGGAACATTTCTCGCACATTCCGATGGTAAAGTACCAACATTAGTTTGGGAGCTTCCCGAATTAAATGCTTGGTGGCTTGGTTATTGGATGTACGTAAATATGCTTGCTTGTGGAATTGGCGGATATGCGCGAGGAATTAACCCATTTGATCAACCTGGAGTTGAAGATTATAAAAACAACATGTTTGCGCTTATGGGCAAACCTAGTTATGCTGACAAGGCTGCCCAGATTAAAAGCAGACTTAATACAGGAAATCGTTTACGCTCTTTAGGTTTAACTAGTAAGTAAATGTTTTTTGGCCTTTGAGAAGGGATAATAATGAGCTCAAATATCATTGTTGATAAAGATAAAGAATCTGCCCAAATTGGCAATATTAGCGTAAAACTTGCAAAAGAATATGAAGTAAATGCAAATTGGATGGGCAATGATTTAGCTTCACATCAATTAAGAGCTGCATGGTTAAAGCTATCCGAAGATGATCTTCCGATGAATCCAAGACTCGTTGGGAACCCAGGGGTTGGCAAAACAACCCTTGCTGTTGCCGTTGCAAAAGAACTTCAGTCTTCTGTTTACTTAATGCAAGGCACAAGTGATACAAGACCAGACGATCTCATTATTACCCCGGTTATCACAGAAGGAAAACAAATCAGTTATGTAGCAAGCCCAATCGTATCTGCAATGCTTGTCGGAGGCGTTTGTATCCTAGATGAGGGTAATAGAATGTCCGAAAAAAGCTGGGCTAGTTTGGCTTCCTTATTAGATCATCGTCGTTATGTTGATTCCGTTATTGCGGGTTTGCGAATTCATGCTCATAAAGAGTTTCGTTTTGTTACGACAATGAATGATGATTCCAGTGTATATGATTTGCCTGAATATATTCAGAGCCGCTTAAATCCACAAATTTTTCTTGATTTTGCCGACATTGAAACCGAAGCTCGAATCATTCGCTACGCGGTACCTTATTTAGAAGAAAATTTACTCACTTTACTTGTTAGTTTTTTAGCTATTTCGCACAAATATGAAGAGAATTATTCTGTAAGAGATGGCATTCAAATTGCAAAATATGCTCAAAGACTTAAATCGCTGAACAAAGATTTAACTTTACCTAAAGCACTTAAAGCAAGTGTCTTCTCAATTCTTGGTGAAGATGCTTTAAAATATTTTCCACCAGATGAACAAATGCAAAATGATCCGCAATCTTCAACGAGACCAAATTTAAGGCCTGTTTAAGTAAAAAAGCGAAAAAAATGACAAATAAAATTCGTAATAATAAAAATTCGATTAAACTATCAAAAAATTATTTATTTGAATTTGATGAATTTCTTATAAAAAATTTCAATATGAATGAAAATTTTTTAGGCTGGGAATATTCATTTGGAAATATTCGCTCAATTGTAATTCAAAAATATTTCCAAAATAGTAATATTATTTTTTATCCCATTACAAAAACAAGTCTTCAAGAAAGTGCAATTGTAAAAAATATAGAAATAGGAACAGATTATTTTTCTCATTTTAAAAATGCTCACGTTTTAATAGATTTTCCTGAGGAAGTAACTCCTATTCTAAACAGTGTTATAAAAAGTTTTCCACATTGTGTTACATTATCTACAAAAGAACATCTTGAAAATAAAAATCCTTCAAATTCTCATGAAACTTTATTAAATAAACTGATTGATGATCCTATCATATTTATAGAGCCATTAGATACAAGAAGATATTTACTAAAGTTATTACAAGAGAATTGTCTAAGTGTTCACTGCATAGGCGGAATAGAAAATATTTTACAATGGAAACTTCATAATAATCATTATAATTTAGCAGAAACTCCCCAAACAGAGCTTATGATATCGGGAGCATTAACAACCTGGATTCAAAATAATTTAGAAACAGATGAATCAAACTTAATAAAACAAAATGCAAATATAAAAAGTGAATTCGAATTAGCTTCTAAAAATATTATTCAATTTATTCAAAAACATCAAAATGAAAAAATCATAATTATTTGTGGATATGAATTATTAAAATTTTTAGGAAAAAAATTAGGAAAAATAAAAAATAAATCCGAATTCGAAACTATTTTTAATAATAATATATCCTCATTTGTTGATGCTAAAGTTAAGCACAATCATAAACAATTTGTAATTTCACAACCTTCCTATGAAACTTTTTCAGAATACATATCATTAACAGGATTTTTTGCTCGAGATCTCATAAAAGAAGATCAATTTATTTTAAACTGGATTGATTTTGCAAAAAAAAGTTATTCAGCCGCTTTTATAAGAACTTGTGAAAAATATGCGGATTGGACTAAATTAAAAATAAATGCAAGTCAAGAAAGAGACTACTTTCGATTTTCTTATCGTTTAGCATTAGACAGAAACATGCTATTTCCAAGTATATTTGATATTTTATTAGCAGCAACGTCTGTCATAGATTCAAACTTTGCTTATGAGCTTTTAAAAGAATGTAAAGATATTCCAAAAAATTTACTTTTTGAAAACACTTTACCACAATTAGATTTGCCATTAAATATTTTTTTCAACCAAACGTCAAAAATCAGTATTCAAAAATTTGAAACAATACAAAGTAACAAAAAGTTTAGTAAAGCTAAAATAAAATCAGTAGATAAATTGAATCAAAACAAATCGACAGATCCTGTTAGCGAAGACAAATACGCAGATAATAATTGGGTACATGAAGATCATCCCTATTCTTGTTCATTTCCTAGTGAAGATATTTTTATGGAAAGACTTGCTCTGAATATTAAAAAAAATATGAGCGATAAATTAAAGTCGCAAGAGATTACTTTTCAAGAATTACAAACAGATTTTTGTGAAGGTATAGATATAAGAGAAACAATACGAAATTGGCATAAAGAAAAAATAATTATTAAAGATTTACACAACACTGGAAAACCAGATATTGGAACCGTTGTCTTTAGTTTTGTAGATACCTCTCAAGATAATAATTATTCTTGGAAATCTTTTTGGCTTGCAGAACAACATGATGATAGTAATTTAATGTTTTATGCAACTCCATTTAAAGATAATTTAATTGGTCCTGGAATTGCTAAAAGTGAATTTGGCGGTTTTGCTGTCATTCCTCTTCCAAGTGCTATTGAAAATCCATGGGGAAATCCATTTATTCAACATTATGCTAAAAACGCCACAGAGTATTTAATTCTTGCTGGAGCTCTTTCAACAAATCATAAAAGTATTTTATTTATTTCGAATCATCCACCTTCACAACACATCTCAAAAATTTTAAAACAAAGTAGGAAAAATATCATTTACGCAAAGTTAGATGAATTTCCTCAAGAAGATATTCGAATGGTTCGCACATTTCATATTCTAGCAGAAGCTGGAGTAAGAAGTTACGCTCAAAAGTATATTAGAAAGGACTCTTAAAAATATGTGTCTTCAAGATAAATATAAATTATATAAGCAATATTTTTCTTTTTTTAAGAAATTTTGCTTTTCAACAATGATAATAATAACCTCTTTATCAAAATATGCATCTGCTGCAGAAGATCCAAAATTAAATCAAACTGCAATAATAATACCAGGATCAAATATTCAGGCATATAAATATCATTTATCGAATGGCCTAAAACTCATTGTCGTCCCAGACAAAAGAAATCCAATTTCTACAATACATTTTATATTAGACGCGGGAAGCAATCGTGAAAGTAAGAGAACAACGGGTTTAGCTCATTTTTTTGAGCATATGATGTTTCGAAAAACCATTGGAACACCTGAAGGAAATTACGATAAAGTATTAAACTCTGTTGGCGGAAGTGGAAACGCGGGGACAAATGATTCTTTTGTTACCTTTTATTCTAGTTTTCCAGGTCCTGCGTTGGAAACCATGCTGAAATTAGAGTCCGCTCGTTTTCAAAATTTAGATATTACGGAACCCTATTATTCCATTGAAAAAGGGGCTGTTATTTCTGAAAGAAAACTTAGAGTTGAAAATGATCCGATGTCTCGTAGCAATGAGCTGATAAGAGCGATTACGGAACGAGACACTCCAATGGAATGGATGACCATTGGAGCAAAAAAAGATGTTGAAAATATGAGTATTGATGCAGCTAAAATATTTTATAAAAACTTTTATACACCAGATAATACATTAATGATTGTAGGTGGTCCTTTTGATCCCAAAAATGTTGCAACTTTAGTTCAAAAATATTTTGGAGATTGGAAAGGAAAACTAAATATACAGCATAACAAACTTCCAGCCGATTATTTTACAAGAGATCTTGGAAAAAGATTTATTTGTAGCGCTCCCGTGTTTACAAAAAAATATAGAATTGTTTATCCATCAAATACATCTAATATAAAATCCATAGTTTATTCTTTAATTTTTCAATCTTTATTAGATGATAATATAAATGGTACCTTTGAAAGAAGATTATTAAAAGCAAAACTAACTACAGACTTTAATTTTTATAAAATATACTGGCAAAATCAAAATAATCCTCTAATTGTAAATATTTCATTAACTAAAGATCAAAAATTAGATCCTGTTTTAAAATTTTGGGAAAAAGGAATTGAAGAGGTTTTAAATAAACCAATTAGCAATAAAATAAGAAGACAAATTTTAAAACAACTCGCCGTATCAAATGCAGAAACAGCTGAAAAAATGACAGGACTCGTTAATACCATTCTTGATAATACTTTTTTCTTAAATGACTTTAATTCGGCTGGACAAGCTGAAAAAATAGTAAAATCAATTACAAATGAATCTTTTAGACAATGGGTAAAAGAAAATTTAGGTTTAAATAAATTTTATATCACTGGAGTTGTGACACCAGATGAAGCTCCTAATTGTAATGATTTTTATGCTGAATATCAAAAAAATAAGGAAACAAAAAATGTTACCGCTAAATAAAAAACATTTTTTTAACACAATTGTAACTAGTAAATTTTTTTTATTAACTTCAATTTTATTTAATAATGCTTATGGACAAGAAGCTTTGCAGTCAACAAGGCCTATTATTTTTTCAAAACCAACGGAATTAAATTGGCGTTCCATCACCTGGCCTAGTATAAATTATTCAAGAATACCCGTTGATGGCGGTGCTGCCATTTATACTTTACCAAGTGAATCTGCACTTAAGTTTAAAATCAATATTATATTACCTGGTGGCGTTTATTCTTTACCGAAAGAAGATCGTCCTTCTTATGGAGCAATGGTTGATCTTCTAGCTTATGGAGGAATAGGAAATTTAAATTTTGATGAATTGCAAAATTATACTACGGAATATGGAATTAATTTAAAGACTTCATTACTAGCAAATGGTCAAATTATAATTTCAACAGATGCCCTTACTCAAGATTTTTCTCGAGTAATCGATTTATTAACCGACATTATTTTAAAACCCCGTTTTGATAAAGCAGCACTTCCACTTTGGAAACAACAATCAAATGATGCGTTTAAAAACCTTCTTGACTCCAATACTTCTGAAAAACAATTTCGTTTTATAGATCAGCAAGCAAATTCAATAATATTTGGCAAGGACCATTATTTTGCAACAACAATAGAGCGTTCCTCACCAAAATCAATTGATAAAATTAACTATGAAAAAATAAAAGAACTATACAAAAAAACAATTAGTCGAAATGGTTTAAATGCTTTTATTTCTGGCTCTTATTCCCAAAAAGATTTAGATAAGTTAAAAAATTTAATTTCAAAAATTCCCTATTTAGAACCTTCAATACGAACTTGGCTTCCTTCAAGAAATATAGAAAATTCAAATTTAAAATCGATACGTACAGAAATAATTACCAAACCCGATATGAGCCAGTGCAATATTTCTTTGAGATATTATTTTCCAAAAATTGGAAAATTAAATTCTATCGAAACCATACAATTCGATATTTTAGAAGATATCTTTTCTTCAAGCGGTGGAATTGTTGGAAATGATAGATTTTCAAAAGCCCTTAGAGCAGATTCTGGTATTAGCTATTCTCCACACGCTTATTTTAATGAAACTATACTTTATCCAAATACGGACATTGGAATGTTTAGCATGACTTTTCAAAGCCCAAATGAAAGAATTGCGGAAGCAATTCAGCTTGCAACAAAAACTTGGGATGAATTTTTAAAGAATGGCATAACTCAAGAAGAACTTGATAATTCAAGAACCTCTCTTATTAATAGAATGCTTGCTAGTGAATTAACAGTATTTAATCGATCAGATGAACTTATGAGTCAAATATTAAGAGGACTTTTACCAAGTATTAATCCAATCGAATTTAATCTCGCAAAACTAGATAAACAAAGAAGTTTAGCAAATATAAATGATACTTTAAAAAAGCTTTCAAAAGATTCCATTTACCCTGTTCTAGTTATTATGGGAAACCCCAATGCTGATCAAATTAACCAAATTAAAAAAATAAGTGATATAGAAATTGTTAATTTAACCGATTTATCAACATTAACAAAACAATATTTAAACTAATTAAAGAGGAAAATTCATTATGATTAAATCATTTTCAGTTTCATCTGGTTCAGCAAACGATTTTATACAAAAAGTAACCGATTCTCTATCTGGAAGAGAGTTAGGGAAAATTGCAAGTGTTTCATTATCTGGAGAAAATGTAATCATTACATTTTCAAAATTAGGAAAAAGTGAAGTTATTTTTAATCTCAATAAAGAAACAAATGGTTTTAAATGCACTCATCTTTCTGAAAAAATTTCCTTTACTCATAAAGCGTTCCGTTCTGATATTGAAGGCAAGCTTTCAAAAGTTTTAGAATCAAATGGTGCTAAAGTAGAAATATAAGTAAAAAAAAAGAGAGTGCTTCATAGCTTTCCATTAGAATATCAAAAGTTGTCAAAATTAAAATAAATAAACAAAATTAATATAAAAAAAATATTAAAATACATAACCATTAATAAATATTAGATATAATTTGCAAAATGAAAAAATTTTTTGTTAATATCCCAGTGGATTTAATTTTTTATAGATAAAGGATTTTGTTTCATGAAAAAAGTTTATTTACCGATTTTTGTTTCGTTATCTATTTTGAGTTGTAAAAATGATTCAAGCAAAGAATTCATAAAAGAAAACTATTCTGCAAATAGAGCTCTTTTTAGATATTCAGCAGTAGGGTCTATGGTTGTGGATATAAATTGTCCTAATGCCTTACCAGGTGATAATGATTGGACGGATACAGATGTTATTTTTAGTCAATCCTCTCCTATTAATTTAATTGCAAACGTAAAATGCGACATCACAATAAAAAAGTATACAACAGCTACTGGCGTTATTTTAATTCCAGAAAGTAGCCCTGCTATATTAAGATTAAATGAATCTGGCTCTGGAAGCTTTGATCATGTTTATTATCATACAGAAGATGGAAAAATTCATGAATTTTTGTCGGCAAGCGCATTAAATTATGACATATCTGTCTATGAGAACTCGAGTTTTCCAGTAAGTCAAATAAATGGAACTTTTGTCAATGCAAATGCAAATTTAAATGCAATAGTTGTTCCCGTACAAAATTCGCAAGTTATAACGATAAATTTTTCGACTTTATCGAATTTACCAATAAGTTCTATAAAGGTAAATACAAATGCATTAAATAGTGCAATTGGAACGGGAGTAAATGATTGGACTGTTGCAAATTTAAATAATTGTACAAATATTTGTACATTTAATTTAAGTTATAAGCCAACAAAATCTGTATCGGAAACGAAAAGAGGACTTGTAATTGAATATCAATTAACAGGCTCCGCAACACAATCAATTTCAGTTCCAATTAAATTTAAGACACAATAAAAATAAAATCCATGTTCCCCGTGTCCGTTCCTCATTTGTTAATAAAAGGAGATATATTGTATGAAAAAATTAGTTGCTATTGTATCTATTTTTGTTTTGATTTCTGGTTGCGGCAGAAAATATAGTCGAGATTCTTCGGGCTCTTCAAATACGGGCTCTGGATCGGGCGATAGCGAACCAAATAAAGTTGAAGTAAATATTTCGAGACTCTATTCAGCTGCAGATGATAAAAAAATTTACAGAATTAATTTTAGATCTTAAATGCCCAAAATCTCTACCAGGGGATAATGATTGGATAGAGAATAACGTTAAAGTTACAGATGTTAAACCTACTTTTAATCTTATAAAAGGAGTTGCATGCACAATAACATTAAAAAGCTACAAAGATTCAACCCAAACTTTTTCTCCTAATGATAATAATTCCCCACTAATTTTAAGTATTTCTTCAGGTGGAATAGGAACTTTAACGGAGGCATCAAAATATACAAGAGTCCCTTCAGATGGATTAACATGGTACTTTGCAGCAAACACAACAGAAGCTTATAAAGTTGTTTTAAATTACGGAAAAGATCCTGATAATGTTACTTCAGAAATTCAAAATAAAGAACCTATAGAAGTAGAAGTGATTGCTGGACAAGGAGCAATTCCACCTTCTGTTACTGGACTTTTAATAACAAAAACACCGAATAATACCGGAATAACCGATTTCTCCATATTTGGGACAGTAGCGAACTCAACTGGTTGCAAGCTATTTAAAATATCAGAGCTTAAAACATTTGATTATAAATCTGTAAATTCTGCTTATAATGGCTCATCAGGCACAGAATGCCCCGATTTTAAAGGAACACAAGGAAATTGGACTAAATATGCGGCAGAAGGAAGAATTATTGTTTGGCTTAATATGATATCTGGTACACAATTTAATGGTTATACATATATACAAATTGATAAGGATCCTAAATAAATAATTAAAATATTTATTTATTCTCTAATTTAATTTCAGAAACCAAAAAACTTTCTATTCTATTTACTTTGAAATTATAGACATAAGGTTTCACGATATAATGGTTTACAAGACTAAATATGGGAATTATTGGTAAATCTTCCATTAATATTTGTGAAGCCTGATGATTGAGCTCTTTTCTTTTAATAGGATCAAATTCATTCATAATTTTATTTACAACAGAATCATATTTTGGATTTTCATAATTAGAGATATTTAATTTGTTTGAACTTGTGTGATTATTAAAAAAATCATAAATATCATTTATATTAGCAACTGTCTCAATCTTAATCACTTGAAAATTTTCTGTCTTATGATTTTCCACAATTTTAAACGAATTTTTAAATTCAAATTCAGTTTGTACACCTAAAATATTTTTCCAATAATTTGAAATATTGTTTGCAACATTTTTATCTAATTCCGACTTATAAAAATTGACTTTTATTTTTAACGGTGTTTCTTTAGAAAATCCTGCTTCAGAGTAAAGTTTTTTTGCTTCTTCTATTTGCTTATCTCTTGACCAATAATACCAATAAGGAAACGCTGGAAAGTCATTTTTTAATCCATAAGGCAAAAAATGGTATAGAGGAGTTTGCAAATTTTTATATACATTTCTATTTAATTCCTCTCTATCTATAGCAATACTTAAAGCTTGTCGTAATTTTTTATTGTTTAACGGTGCTAAAGAAGTATTGATATAATAAAAATATCCACCCAAGATAGGAACTTTTATAATTTCGGATGAATGAATATTTATAATTTCTTTAAATCCTTCCATTTTTGCATCGCTAATGATATCTATTTTTCCATTTAAATATAATTTATACAGTTTATGAAAATCAGGGTAATAATAAAAATTTACTTTATCAATAATATTTTTGTTCTTATTCCAATAATATTTATTTTTAATTAAAGTTACTTTTTTCCCATTTTTATATTGTTTTAAAATATAATTGCCATTACTAACAATATTTTGAGGTAAAATAAAATTCTCTCCGTATTTTTCTACATTTTTTTTCTGAACAGGAAATGTTGCTGGATCAGATAAACTTTCAAGTAAAATAGGAGTAGGTTGGGTTAAATAAATTTCTAAAGTATTCTCATTTATTGCTTTAACTCCAAGTGAAGAAACAGGTTTTTTTCCACGTAATATTTCTTTTCCATTTTCAATAAATTCTGATACATATGTATTTCTTTGAAAAACACTTGCAGTAAATATTCTTTGAATTGAATATACAAAATCATGAGCTGTTAGGTCGGAACCATCTGACCATTTCATATTTTTTCTCAAATAAAATGTATATGTTTTTCCGTCTGAACTTAAATTCCACTTTTCAGCAGCACCAGGAACTATTTTACCAGCACCATTTAAAGTAACAAGACCTTCAAATATTTGTTTATTAATTAAAGAACATATTATTATTGGACATTTTTGAGGATCACCAATTTTTAAAGCATAAAAAAAACCAATATTTAATTCAGATTTTTTGTTATTTAAATTATTTGAATTTATTATTGCATATGATGACATGTGAATAAGAAAAAATAAAAATAAGATAATTTTAAATTTCATAAATGCAATTCACTCCTGAATAATTTTACTTTCATTTGCTAATTCATTTTTATCCCAAATTCTCAATAAGGTTAAATTTTAAACTTGAGTCTCTTACTTCCTTGAGTTATGAGGAATTCTTGATTTCTTGTTTTGCCCACTTAAGGAGAAAAACCAATGGTATTCGCATCTTCTGCTATTTCAATCGAATGGAACCGCAACAACCTCATCTTACGAAGAGGCGCTAGTCAAATATTAATAAACGCTGAAAATGTTCAAAGCTTACGCACTCAAGAGTCCGAAAATTCATTTTATGAGTTTTTCCGTTCTACCGCTCTTCAAAATAGAGAAGCTCGTCGCGTATTTACATCTTGGGAACGTAAAGACACTGAACTTTTAAATAAGATCTATAAAGAAATGATGTCCTAAACTAAAATGATTCCCATTTTATAAAATACAAAATATTTTACATAAATAATTTCAATACTTTACAAGGTGAAATTGATGACTTTAGAAACACCACAAACCACTAATGAATATGTAAACATAGCTTATTATAAATTCGTTGCAATAGACGACCCTAACCAACTTCGCAACGAACTGCTAACTTGCTGTAATAATTTAAATATTAAAGGAACAATCTTACTTGCTAAAGAAGGAATTAACTCTTGTTTAGTGGGCTCTGCTCAATCGATTGACTCATTTATTCAATTTATGCATAGCAACTCCTATTTTGCGGATATTGAGTTTAAAAAAAGCTTTAGTTCCCATATCCCATTTCGCAGAATGCTCGTTAAGGTAAAAAATGAAATCATACCAATGGGAATGGACTCCATACAACCAGCTCATTTTACAGGTAAATATGTAGAAGCCCTAGAATTAAAAAAATGGCTTGATGATGGTGAAGATCTTGTTATCCTAGATACAAGAAACGACTATGAAGTAGAATTAGGAACATTTAAAAATGCTATCGATCCTAATTTAACTAAATTTCGTGATTTTCCTAAGTGGATTGAAGATAATTTTAGCAATTATAAAAATAAAAAAGTGGTTACATTTTGTACCGGTGGCATTCGTTGTGAAAAAGCAACCGCATTTATGCGTCAAGAAGGTTTTGAAGAAGTATATCAACTACAAGGTGGTATATTAAAATATTTCGAAGAAACTCATCAAAAAGCGCCTCATGAAGACAATCACTATAAAGGAGATTGTTTTGTTTTTGACTACAGAGTCGCTGTTGATAAGGCCTTAAATGAAACAAAATATGAAATTTGTTATTCTTGCTGGACACCTTTAAATGAAAATGATTTAAAAAACCCTTTATATAAAAAAGATGTCCATTGCCCTCGTTGTTTTGAGAGACACAATCAAAAAGAGGCTCAACGCCAAAATTTAATTCGTGAAAACAATATGAAAGCCTTACAGGTTAGACAAGAAAGAGCAAGAAAAGTCAAAGAACAATGGGAAAAAGGTCTATTAAAATAATTTTAATTAATAATATTTAATACTTATAGAATTTATCTTTTTTCTTACAAAATTTTAATTTTTCTTTCATGAATTTTTCATCCCTTTTTTGCTATTTTACAGCTGAAGTTTAATCATTTTATTGATTATCTTTAAATAAAATTAGCTTTAAAGGGAATATTTTTGATAACAACCTATCATTACAGAATTAAAGACTCAGGAAAATCGGGAAGGACTTTAAAAAAAATGTCTTCTTCTGTTAATTTTGTATGGAATTATTGTAAAAATACCCAAAGAGAAGCTTTAAAGAATAGATCAGTCAAAAGAATAATAGATCCTTTAACTGGAAAAACAATTTTTGTTCCGTATTTTTTTACCAAGTTTGAAATGAATTCGCTTGTTTCTGGAAGCTCAAAAGAACTTGGAATTCATTCGCAAACAATTCAAGCAATATCTGAAGAATATACGACACGTAGAAAACAATTTAAAAATATTCTTCGCTGGCGTGGAAAAAATTCATTAGGCTGGATTCCATTTAAAGCAACAGCGATAAAAATATATAATAATAAAGTTTCATACAATAAAAATACATTTCAATTTTGGAATTCAAGAGAGATTCCAGATGATGCCATAATTAAATCTGGTTCTTTTGCACAAGATAGCAGAGGAAGATGGTATTTAAATATCACTTTTGAAACAAGAATGAATCCCTATTCAAATGATAATTTAATTGAAAATGGTGTTTTTATAGATTCAAATTACTTAGCTAAATGTTCTAATGGAATTAAAATAGATATACCTAAAATATCTATTAAGTATATAAGAAAAATTAAAATTTTAAATAAATTAAAAAAGAAGTTTTTAAAGAAAAAGCCCATATTGAAAATCTTAAAAAGAAAAGCTCCTAAAACGAAACAAGAAAAAAATTTAAGAGCAAAAATAGAAAATATAAAGTTAGATCATTTTCATAAAGAATCTTCTAAAATAATAAATTTCTCTTCATCTATTATTACAAATCAAATTTCTGTAAAAAGAAAGAAAAGTGATAAAAATAATCATTTTATATCATTTGGTCCTATTTCGAAACCTTTTCAAAATATGCTTTGCTACAAAGCCATTAGAGCTGGCAGAACATTTAAAGTGATTCCTGAAAAAGATCTTATTTGGGCGTTTTCAAAGTGTTGTTCTTTACAACCACGGACTATTTTAAGGATAAGAGTGTGGAAATGCAGGAAATGTGGAAAAATAAATCATTTTTCCACTAATGCAGATAAAAATTTATTATCTGTTTATAAAAACCCACTCCGTATCGGGCATGATACGCCAAGAAGCATTTAAGTTTACTTAAGTGAGATGGAAACCATTTTATTTATATATGCCAGTTAAGAGTTGAGAAAGATATTGTGAAGATTGAAGAAATAGCTCCAATTTGTTAGTTAATTGTTGCTTAAAAAAAAGTAACAAAGGAGC
>NZ_JBIPMD010000237.1:0-4798 GCF_044369315.1 Silvanigrella sp. | reverse complement strand
GTCATAGAATATATAGAGGTGTTTTATAATCGAATTCGTGCTCATTCTGCCCTTGATTATCATGCACCTTTAGAATATGAAGAAAATTATGAAATTTAATAGTCCACTTTTCGGGGATCATACCAAATTATTTTGCGTGTATTTGCCATAGATTTTAATCTCCCTCTCGTTAGGCGAATAAGCACTTTTAATTTCGATATCTCCATTTAATTTCTCAATGAAAACAATTTTAAGATTTCTTCCATTATCGGTCACTGAGATAAACTAAAGTGTTGGGGTATCGTTTTGTGCTGTTCGCGGATGTCTTCTATACTGGCCTGCTTATCCTTGAGTTTCCTCAAAATTCTAATACTAACTTTAAGCATTCCTTGTGCCTCCGACTCTATTGTATATACAATAGATATTTTTTTGAGATCAAATACTATTTTTCCATTGTAGATAGAGTTCTTATTATTTCCATTCTGTTATTTTATCTAAATTAAGTTAACCATGGTAATAAAGAATATTTTAGAAGCTTTTTGAGCATAAAAAAATTCGCAGGACTCGTGGTGTGCGAACTTTTTTTATTATTATATTTAGTAATAATATTATTTCATAATTATATTTTATTCCAACCTATAAACCAAAATCTTCTTAAAGAAAAATCAAACATAAAATCGCAATAAATGTATAAGGCAAAGAGCCTAAAAATAAATAAAGAGGACTAATTCCATCTTCACCCAAATTTTTATTTAATATTCCATAGCCAATTGGATTTGGCGCATTCGCAATTACGGTTAATCCCCCACCAGCTACAGCTCCGGCAACAAGAGAATATTTCATAGCATCTGATAAATTAGGAACTAAAGTACCTAAATAAGTTAAAGCAGCATTATCTGTAACAGCTGTTAAAGCTGTAGCTCCAATAAACATGGAAACAGGTTCCAATAAATTTACTAAAGGAATAAGCCACCATTGTTGAAGAGCCCCTAAGGTAACAAGACCACCCAAGAAGAATCCAACAAGTAAACTTTCTCTTATTTTTAAAGAATCATGATATTCTTTTGTTACCTCAAACCAACCAATAAATAATAAAAATAATGGAATTAAAAACGAAACATATTTATGGTAAACAATACATAAAATGAGGAATACAATATTGGTAACAATAATCCAATAGGGTGTTTTTTGCTTTTCTTCATTTAAAATTGGGCTTTTTTCAGTATCTTTAATTGCATTTCTAAAAATCACAGAAGTTGATAATGTTCCAATTAAAACTGCAATAATTGATTTCCAGCCAAAATTTGTAAACATAAATTGAAGATCCCATTTCCACGTATTTGCAACGATTAAAACGGGTGGTGCAGCAAAATGAGTTAGAGTGCCGCCAATAGAAATATTAACAAATAATAATCCAAGCATGGCATACTTAAATCTCATATTTTCTGTTTTTGAAAAGAAATGTTCTTGCAATAATAAAGCACATACTGTCATAGCAACAGGTTCTGTAATTAATGAACCTGATAAAGATCCAAATATATAAATACAACTAAAAAGAGCTATTTTTTGATGTACAAAAAATATTTTAGAGAAAAATAAGGATAAGAAATTTATTCCCCTATCGGCAAGATACATAACAGGCTTTGTTGCTGACATACACATAATAATAAAAACAAAAATGGCTTCTTTAAAATCGAGTTCATTTAAAAAACTGAGCGATGCGGGCATACCTAAATAAACAGAAATTAAGGCAATAAATATAAAAGCCCAAAAGCCAAATACGACTTCTACTTCTCCTAAAAAGTGAAGTACTTTTTCTGATATGGATCCTTTTGGACGTTTATGAGCCATAGCTATAATTCGACTGGTACAAAAAGTATGCAAAACAGCGCATACAAATATAAAAGTTGCAGAATAAATAATTACTTTATTTTGTAAAAGTTCACTCATTATTGAAATTTGTTCAGGACAACCTACTGCCATTTTTAAAACTTTCCTTGCAGTTATTTAAGGGCTTTGCCATATTCAAATCGGATGAATTAATGGAAAGGCTCCTATTTATGAAATATTCCCTTGTTTTTTTTGATGCTGACGATACTCTCTTTGACTTTAGCAAATCTCAAGAAATTGCTTTTCGAGAGTCCATTTCGCACTTTAATATAAGCTATCATACGGATAGACTTTATTACGAATATAAAAAATCAAATAAAGAACTCTGGGCAAAATTGGAACAAGGCTCCATTAACTCTGATGAATTAAGATTACTCCGTTTCAAAAACATTTTTGAAACTCATAAAATCAATCAAGATCCTAAAATCTTTGGCGACTATTATATAGAAAAAATTTCAAAAAGTACACATTTGATCCCCTATGCCTTACAAATCTGTAAGTTTATTAAATCATTAAATATAAAAATTGGAATCATTACAAATGGTTTTACCGATACTCAAAAAAATAGATTTGAGTGCTCTGAACTTTTTCCCTTTTTTGATTCTATAACAATTTCCCAAGAAACAGGCTTTCGTAAACCACAGCCTGAAATTTTTGAAATCGCATTAAAGAAACACCTAAATACAAAAAAAGAAGAAGTCCTTATGATAGGCGATAATTTACATGCCGATATATTAGGTGCTAATGAATTTGGAATAGATACTTGTTGGTTTCACAAAAGCGGGGGACAACCAAAAGCAGATATTCAACCTAAATTTATAATTACAGAGTTAATGCAACTTAAAAAAATTATCACGAATACCTAATATAATTAGTTACAAATTTAATTAAAATGAATACCATTCCCATTTTCATATCAAATTTAAAATAGAAAATCATTTTGAATAAAAATTTTCAATTTCTGTTACCAAAAGTTCGGGTGCTTCATCCGCAACAAAATGACCTACATTTTCTAATATTTTCGTCTTTGCATTTGGAATCATTTTTTTCCAATATTCATATGATTTTAGTGTAATTAATTTATCTGCAGCTCCCCACAATAGCAAAACTGGAATTTTAGAAAGTTGATTTAATTGATCCTCTATTTTCCAGACATCATCATTTTCTTTGGCAAGAGCTTGTGCAAATCCCCACGTTCCGAATCGTTCATCTTGATTTTTAAACTTTTCTATATATTTTTGATGTTTTTCTTTCGTTAGAGGACTATGTTTTCCCCAAGCTAACTTAACAAAAAATTTTGGAGAATAATTCATTTTTAAATATAATAATTTCATTGGTGCAGATGACATTAAAAATTTCATCCAAGTAGGAAAATATTCAATTTTACTCATAGGCCATGCCCAAGAATTTATGATAACTAAACTTGATACTAAATTCATATTTTCAAGGATAAAAGGCAGAGAAATAATACCTCCAAAATCATGAACAACAATATGAAATTTTTTTAAATTTAAATGTTTTATTAATTTTGAAAAATTTTCTTGATGATTTTTAATCGTGTAATTATAATTTTTTGGTTTATCAGATGCTCCAAATCCGATATAATCTGGTGCAATAACTCGATACCTATTTTTTAAGCTATTTATAACAGCAATAAATTCATCTGAAGAACTTGGTGTTCCATGGACAAGTATTATGGGAAAACCATTTCCAACATCTTGATATCTTAAAACAAGGCCTTTTTGTATTTCTAATTCATCCATTACTATCCTCAAGAATAAAAATTAATAAATAGCAAGAATACATTTGAGATAAATCAATTATAATCCATTTAACTTTATAAACAATATATATATGATTATTATTTATTTATTTTAAATATATTTTTTTATCATAATCAAATTATTTAAATAATTGATATAATATCAATTTAAAAACAATTTATTATATATTAATAAAATTATTTTTGTAATATTTTTAATATATATTTACTTTTTTTAAAATTTAAAATAACAAATTTTGTTATTTTTGTTTTTTTATAAATTATAAAAAAATTATTTTGTTTTAAATATTTTAAATCAAGGAAATCGAATGATTAAAAAAAAACTCTCTCTTATTTCTTTTTTTGCTATAACGGGAATTGCTTTTCACTCAGGATGCTCAAAATTTAACAATTATGGAAATAAAAGTGCTTCCGATTTCAATAATTTAAGTATCTCTAACTCGTCAAAAGAAAATTCTAATTTAGAAACCTCAATAAATGATGCCTTATCAAAAGACATAGAAAACTCATTTAAAGTATATCAAGATTCATTTACTGAAGGTGAAAAAATCGACTATTTAACAAAAACTTATAAAAGATATTTAGTCCAAATTCAAAAAAAAGATAATAAATTATATCTTACTTCAAATTTAAACAATCAAAATAAAGTATTTCATTCTATAAATGAATTAAATAGGGAACTTCAAAAAGAAATTTTTAACAAAAACACGGAAAATATTAGGGGCTGTCCAACATAATTTCAAGCAACAATTTTCATACCAATATTGAATTTCCAGAAATTTAAGCAAATTGCTGCTAGTTTCACAAATGCCAGATAATTTTCTGATTTTCTTTCATAACGAATAATCACCCTACGAAATGTTTGTAAATCGGCAAAATAATTTTCAACTATGTGTCTTCTTTTATATCGACGAAGATTACGTCCATCTTGCCTATTATTTATTCGATTTATTTTATTAGGAGCAATTAATTTAACTTCTAATTCTTGTAACTGATTTTTTATGGGAAATGAATCATAAGCTTTATCACCAATAAGAATTAATGGTTTTAATTTTTTAGGCATTTTTTCTATTATTGGCAAGATAAATTTTGATTCATGAGGTGTTGCATTCTCAAGACTCAAATGTAATATTTTATTATTTTTTG
>NZ_JBIPMD010000059.1:0-15608 GCF_044369315.1 Silvanigrella sp. | reverse complement strand
TCCTTTTATATACCATATCACTGGATATATTAGCACTCCAGAAGCAGCAATATACGTGTAACCAATACTCGAACCCACAACTTTCCACACGGGATAATAGTTTAACTCTTTAAAACTTGAATATTTCCAGTTAGAACAAGTTGTCCATTTTGTAACTTTACCTTCTTTATAACGAACAGCAATTGTTCCCCATGCCGAAATTGGAATACTCCATGAAGAAACACCAACATATTTAAATGAAGGACCAAATTCATTTACACATTTTTTTCTAAAGTTTGACAATATTGAATTGCCTCTGTTTTATTTTCAAAAGTATTTCTAACTAATAAATAATGCTGCCCTGTTTTTGCTGAGATATCCCCAAATCCATGAATCCAGGTTCCAGATTTATTTACAAAAGTAAAACTTCTATATTTATCTTCCATATTATCTTGAGAAGATTTTAAACTAGATCCTTTTGACCAATCCCAATCTACTTTTTTCTCCCAGTATTTATTTTCTCTTAATCCATTTTCACTAGAACAAAATAAATAAGATCCAAAATAAGAAATAGCATATGATTTTGCACTTATTAGAAATAGGGACAATACGATCGATTTTTTTAAAAATGATTTAATTAAATTTTTATTCAATTTAAATGCTCTTTTTAGAAATAATTATTAATGAATTTTAGTAATCTTCATCGGAACTATTTGTCGTGTATTGATAAATTCGATAATTATAATCTGTTCCTATATTTATACCAAAACGTCCACCAACTTCAGCTCTTACATATGGTCCTGTTAATCCACCAAAACTAAATACGGCTTGGTTAAGATTTATATACTTTGAAACAATATCAGGATGATATCCAATGGGGTAAGCAAAAATTGTCCAAGAATAAGCCCATGCTGCTGGATAAATTGTTAGCCCTGCCGCTCTAAAAGTAGTTGGACTATCAACGATCCACTCTGGATCGTAATTTAACTCGGAATAATCCGAATATTTCCAATTTTGACATGTAGTCCATTTCATTAAATTATCTTGTTTGTAACGAACAGCAATCATTCCCCATGCTAAATACGGAATATCTCCAGAAGAAGCACCTACATATTTATAAGAAAGACCAAATTCTTGTTTGCATTTATTTACTAAAGATTTGGAGTAACCAATAGCTGATCTTTTATTTGCAAAGGTTTTTTTTACTAATAAAAAATATTGATTTGTTTTTGATGCTTTATCAGCATAACCTTTGATCCAAGTTCCAGAGCTGGTCATATAAGTAAAATTTTGATATTTATTTTCAATATAAGTTTGAGCATCATTTGAATTGTATCCTTTAGACCAATCCCAATTTACTTTTCTGTTCCAATATTGATCCCCTCTTATTCCATTGTCACTTGAACAATATAAGTAGGAACCCACTGCAAAAGAATTTTTACTCATTAGAAGAGTTGATAATGTGATCGTTAACAATAAACAAGAACGGAATATATTTTTATACAATTTAAAAAAACTCCTTAAGAAACAAATAATAATGCTAAATATAAATTATTAAATTTATATTTAAATAAAATTAAATTTTAATCGTGACTATAATATATTTTATCTGAAACATAATTATAAATATTGTAAGCGGTATTAAGTCCTTGAGAAAAACCGTAACTTGTCCCAATTACGCCAGCAATTGCTCCAAATTTACCAAGCGCAACACCCATAGCCCAAGGGCTAAATATCATTCCAGCAGCAGCAAAAGTAGTTAGACCCGTAGCCTGCCATAATGGAAAATAATGAAGTTCTTTAAAACCTGAAAATTCCCAATTTGGACATGTAGTCCATTTTTTTTCTGAATTTTCTTTATAACGAACTGCAATTGTTGCCCAAGCAGATTGGGGAATACTCCATGACGAAACGCCAACATACTTATAAGAAGAACCAAATTCATTTACACATTTATCTTCTAAATATTTACAATATTGGATAGCTTCTTGTTTACTTTCAAAAGTTTTTCTAACTAGCAAATAATGTCTAAATGAAGTTGATGAAATATCTCCAAAACCATTGATCCAGGTTCCAGAGCTATTTATAAAAGTAAAATTATTATACTTATCATCAATTAAATTTTGTTGATAATTTAAAGAAGATCCTTTTGACCAATTCCAATTTACTTTTCTATTCCAATATTCATTATGTCTTAATCCATTTTCACTAGAACAAAACAAATGAGATCCGAAATAAGATTCCGCAAAAGAGTTTTTGCTTATTACAAATTGATATAATAATATTGATAATAATAAAAAAAAGTTAAATCTATTTCTAATCAAATTAAATTCCTCATAATAAAGAATAAATAAAACCCTATATAAATTAAATTTTTATATAGGATTATAATAATTTTTTAATCTTGACTTTGATTTATTTGATTAGCTGTTTCGTTATATATATTGAAAATTTCATTAATACCGTAATAAATGCCGTATGTAGTTCCAATAAATTGACCTATTTGTAATCCCAAAGTACCACCAACAGAAACAGCAACGGGATTCAAATTCATCGCACCTGGAACAATACCTAAAACTAGACCTGCAGCGCCACCAGTAAAACCATTTACAATTGGATAAAATATCATGCCACCAGCAGCGATAGCTGCTGCATTATAAACTTTCCATTTAGGATAATAATTTAATTCTTTATAATCTGAAAATTGCCAATTGGAACAAGCTGTCCACTTTGTGCTTTTATCTTCTTTGTATTGAACCGCAATTGTTCCCCAAGCTGATTTAGGAATACTCCACGAAGAAACGCCAACATGCTTAAATGTAGAACCGAATTCATTTTTACATTTATTTTCTAAAGTTTGACAATAATTCACTGCTTCTTGTTTATTTTCAAAAGTTTTTCTTACTAATAAAAAATGTTGTCCAGTTTTTGCAGATTCATCACCGAAACCATTTATCCAAGTTCCAGATTTATTCACAAAAGTAAAGTTACTATATTCATCTCCAATAGTATTTTGATTAGAATTTAATGCAGTTCCATTTGACCATCTCCATTCAACTTTTCTATTCCAATATGCATCTTGTTTTAAACCATTATCATTTGCACAAAATAAATAAGAACCATAATAAGAAGGTTTAGAAGCTGCAAAAGATTCGAAACAAAATGTAAATTGTGAAATTCCAATTAACGATAATAAACATGAATTAATTCTTTTTTTATTCAATTTTCCATACTCCAACAAAAACAAAAAAATACATAAATGAAAGCTCGTTTTAATTAAAACGAGCCTTTTGAGTATCATAAATTATAATAATTACAAGTTTTAAATTATACATAAATATATAAATTATATATAATTTATATATTAATTTTAATAACTAAACTTACCTAATTTAACTTTACCTCTAAAAACCCAATATATTATTGCAGTATATGAAATAACAAAAGGCATTCCACAAAAAGCAATAATTCTCATAATATTCAAAGTTTTTTCTGAGGATGCCGAATTATAAATCGTTAGACTATATTCTGGTAAAATATTTGAAGTAATTAAATTTGGAAATAAAGCAGCTCCAAATAATGCTGTAAAAGCAATTAAAGTTAAAGAAGAAGAAAGAAATGCATAGCCTGGTCTTCCTAAGAAAACAGCTCTTGGTACATTTGCAATAGTTAAAACATTCAAGACAACAATACCCCAAAGCCAAGGATGATTTTCAAAATTATGAATCGCTCTTGGCACCGAAACAAGAGTATAAATGGTTGCTAAAATGTAACAAACAATAAAACAACCAAAAGTATGCCAAATCCATCTGTGTACTCTCTCTTTTAATTCCCCTTCTAATTTAAGATATAGAAATATAGAACCATGCATTGCAAAAGTAGCTACAGCTAAGATTCCAATCACAATAGAGTATGGATTTAAAAGATCTAAAACAGTACCAGCATATTCTTTATCTGAACCTACAAGAATTCCATTTAAACAATTGCCAACGGCAACTCCGAATAAAAAAGTCGCTAAAACACTCGCCCCAAAAAAACTCCAATCCCAGGCAGCTCTCCAAATAGGAGAGTCATGTTTACTTCTAAATTCAATAGAAACCGCTCTAAAAATGAGAGCACATAAAAGCAACATAAAGGGTAAATAAAAACCTGAAAAAGCTGTTGCATAGGCATCTGGAAAAGCAGCAAAAAGCGCCCCTCCAAATGTCACTAACCACACTTCATTTCCATCCCAAAAAGGCCCAATTGAATTTAAAAACAATCTTTTTTCATGATCTGTTTTTGCAAGAGGATGTAAAATTCCAACACCTAAATCAAATCCATCTAAAACAGCATATCCTGCAAGAAGTATTCCTAAAGTAACAAACCAAAATATATTTAAGTCCATAAATAACTCCTAGACATTATTTTCTTCAATAAATTTTCTTTTTTTATTAGGAAAAATTTCATCAGGTCCGTGTTTCACTTTATTGTGAATTACAAAAACCCAAACCAAAAAAAGTAAAATATAAATTAAAGTAAACATAATAATAGAAGCTAAAATTTCATTTGCTTTAACAGATTTAGATAGTCCTTCAGGGGTTCTCATTAATCCGTAAACTATCCAAGGTTGCCTCCCTGTTTCTGTAGCAATCCACCCCGCTTGATTTGCAATCACAGGAACAACAACAGAAAAACAATAAATTTTCATCATAAGTTTGGATTCAAATAATTTTTTTCGTTTTAAAAGTATTAAAGAAACGCTTGTAATGAAAAGCATATACATACCTAAAGTAACCATAATATGATACATTTGAAATGTAATTCCAACGGGTGGTCTGTCTTCTGGTTTAAATTGATCAAGACCTTTAACAGGGGTTGTAAAATTCCAGTGCAATAAAAAGCTCAACCCCCCCGGAATTTTAATTCCATATTCTACAGTTTGTTTTTCAGAATTAGGTATTCCAAATAAATACAATGGGGCTCCACCTGTCCCTGTAATAAAATGACCTTCCATTGCCGCCATTTTTGCAGGTTGAGTTTCCGCAACCCTTTCTGCTAATAAATGTCCAGAACTTGCTGCTGCAATAGAAGAGATAAATGCTAAAACAAGTCCAATTATAAAAGATTTTTTAGCTACTTCTAAATGTTGTTTCTTTAATATATACCAAGCACTAATGCTCATTACAAAAAAAGCACCCATCAACCAACAACCAATTATGGCATGAAGAAGCATTCTCATACTTGATGGATTAAAAACCATTGCCCAAAAATCATCTATTATTGCTTTTGCATGCATTCCTTCGCCAACAATATGATATCCCGCAGGGGTTTGCATCCAAGCATTGGCAATAATAATCCAAACCGCTGAAAACATAGAACCTAAACAAACCATTAAAGTTGAGAAAAAATGAACTTTAGGTGTTACTCGATCCCAACCAAAAACAAGTATCGCTAAAAATCCAGATTCAAGAAAAAATGCGAAAATACCTTCAGCCGCTAATGCGGATCCAAATATATCTCCAACAAAACGAGAATAAGTTGCCCAATTTGTACCAAATTGAAACTCCATAACTAATCCGGTTGCTACTCCCATTGCAAAATTTGCCGCAAAAATTTTAACCCAGAATTTTGTTATTTTTTCATAAATTGGATTTTTCGTTTTTAGATAAATTCCTTCTGTTATTACAAGAATTAATCCTAAACCAATGGATAAGGGAGGAAATAAATAATGAAACATAATCGTTATTGCAAACTGCAATCGAGCAAGAATTTCGGTTGATAGTAGCTCTGACATAGCGCTCTCCTTTAAAAGATTACACATTCATGTCACCACTATCATTATGAGAAAAAAATCAATTCTTTTAAAGGCAGCATATTGTTGCGTTTTAATATTTAGACTATTTAAGAATCGATACTTTCAAAGTCAGCTTTATTATTTAAAAAAGCAGATATTCTACCTCTCACACTATCCGGAAACAAAGAATCATTTAATACATGAATTAAATTAAAATATTTTACTGTTTGAACCTCTTCACAATGAATGCGAGGAGGCTCATCTTCAAGAAATTGTAAATTATTCGGTATAGCTAAATAAACAAAACCTTTAATTGCACCCATTTTCCATTGTCTAGTTACTTCTTTATATTTCTCAATTTTCCAACCTACTTCTTCGGATACTTCTCTCAGCATTCCGAATTCTGGGTATTCATTAACTTCACAGTTTCCACCAATAAAGTCCCAAGCATAATCGTAATAATTTCTTTTCATCAGAAGACATTCCCAATGATTCGGATTTTCTCGAGCCATTTTAATAATATCGTCAGGAGTAAATTTTGAATATTCACTTCTTAAATTCAAATCGACAGGTCTTAAAAATAGTGCGCATCCAAAATAGGAGGAACTTCTATTTTTAATTTCAAATAAAGATTCCTTGATTAATTTTTTATAAATTGGATTATCTTTATCAAAAAATTCTTTATCTGTTCTTTTATATAATTCTTCTTTTGTTTTATCCTGCAGTTCCCAAGAACAATTTTCTGAAAAATTTTCATTTTGATATCGAGGAATAATATGCCAATGCAAATGATGAGCTACATTTGCAAATTTTACTAAATTGATACGTTTACAATTTGTTACTTTGCGAATTGCTTTTTCAAAACAGACTAAAGAATGTAAAGTATCTGGTAAATCAGATGGTCTTATTTCTGATTGTTCATAGATATGTCTTTTAAAAATAACCATAAAAGCACCCGGCCATTTTTCTGCAAAAGGACTTTTATAGACATATAAATTGTGTCCTCCGTCAAAAAGAAATTCAGGATCATTTTGAGAGTTTTTTAATTTCGAACATAACACACAGTTATCTTTGAGTTTTATATAAGGTGAGAGCATTTGACACAAATCCTTTCTAAAAGCTAATATTCTGTAACTTTATGTCGACATATTCTTCAAGAATATTTTGCCGCTAAATTAATCCGCAAAGGTGTTTGAGAGGTACATATGCAGCTGTTTGGATCCTATCTCGTAAAAAAAGGATATGTAACACCAGGTCAAGTTATGACGGCTTTAGACATTCAAAAACAAACTTGGCTTCCCATTGGACGTATCGCTTTAAATGAAGGCAAGCTTACTCTTGAACAAATATTTCAAATTTTAAATAAACAGTCTGAAGAAAGTAAACCTTTTGGAGCCATAGCCGTTTCCCTTGGCATGCTAAAAGAAGAAGATGTGACTCACCTTCTTTCCATTCAACAAAAAAACATTAGACCTATTGGACAAATCTTTGTAGAACTGGGATATATAACACAACCTGATATGGAATCAGCGTTAAAGGCATTTTTAAAAGACCCAGAATCATGACTAAAAAATTTGAATTAGTAGACGAAGAAAAGCTCCGAGATAAAGGTTTTATCCAGTTCGCTCAAGTAGGTCGCCCTCACGGTTTGAAGGGCGCATTTTTTTTGAAGACAGAAGATAAGCGAACAGAATGGGATGGTTACAAAAAACTATTAGTTGAAACCCCGAACGGTTTTATTGAAAAAAAGGTGCTAAAAACATATTTAAGCGGCAATGCACTTGCTATCATGCTTGATGGGTTCATAAACCGAAATGAAATTGAACCGCTCTATAATAAAAAAATATTTGTCCACAAAAACGAAATTCAACTAAATAACGATGAATACATTGTTGGTAATTTAATTGGATTTAAGGTTTATACGGAAGAAAAAGGGTTCATAGGAGTCGTTAAGGGGGTCAGTTCTTATGGCGCTCAAGACAATCTTGAAATTTATATGAATGATTCCAAAAAAACTTTCTTATTTCCTTTTATCGAAACCTTTGTTAAAAAAGTAAGCGATGCTGAAGAAAGAATAGACATTGTTTATGTCCCCGAGTTTTTTGAGGATGATAATTCGTGATTACGGGTCTTCGCTTTTCTGCTCTTACCCTTTTTCCTAAAATGTTTGAAACAATAAAAAAAGAAGGGGTTATTGCAAGAGCGATAAAAAATAATTTAATACAATTGGACACGATATTTTTAAGAGATTTTGCTGATAATTCTCGTAAAAATGTGGATAATCATTCTATTGGTGGTGGTGATGGCATGGTTCTTCGTGCCGATATTGCAGAAAAAGCAATTTTATCTGTTGCTAGTGAAGAATCATATATTGTGAATTTAACACCATCTGGTAAAGTATTTAACTCAAAAATTGCAAAAAAATTATCTCAAAAAAAACACATAATTCTACTTTGTGGCCGTTATGCTGGTTTTGATCAAAGGCTTGTAGAAAAATATGCTCACATAAATATAAGCATTGGTGATTTTGTTTTATCAGGTGGTGAGCTTCCAGCCATGTGTTTTATAGATTCCATATCTCGTTTTATTCCTGGAGTTCTTGGCAATCAAGAAAGCGCAATGAAAGATAGCTTTGAAGATGGACTTCTTGAGGCGCCCCAATATACTCATCCTGAAGATTTTCACGGTCTAGAAATTCCAAAAGTATTATTTTCAGGCGATCATAAAAAAATAAACTCATACAAAAGAAAAGAACAACTGATTCTAACAGCACAAAACCGTCCTGATCTCATATTATCTATGTGGGAAAACCTAAGCCGCCAAGAAAAATCAATTATCGAAAAAATTTGGAAAAGCGGATAAAATACAATAATTTCAGTAATGACTCTTACTATACCAGCGCAATTATTTATGTTATGCCAATTTAGTTATCTCGTATATCCCTTGAAAGGTATTTGAAAATGCAGACTCTCCGTTCTCATAATTGTTCAGAACTCAATATGAATCATATCAATCAAAATGTTACATTGATGGGCTGGGTTCATTCTAAACGAGATTTGGGAGGACTCATTTTCATCGATGTTCGAGATCACTTTGGGATTACTCAGGTTGTCATTCACCCAGATGCTCCTTTTTTTTCGGAAGCAAGTTTAGTCAGACAAGAGTCTGTCATTCAGGTAAAAGGTCATGTTGTTAAGCGCGAAGGCGCTATCAATTCTAAAATTTCTACAGGCGAAATAGAAGTCATAGCTTCTCATTTTATGATTGAATCTCCTTCTGAAATTCTTCCCTTCCCAGTAGCTCATAATCCAAAACAAGAGAGTGAAGACACGCGGTTAACTTATCGTTTTTTAGATCTCCGTACTGAAAAAATGCATCGTAACATTTTATTCCGTTGTAACGTTATTCGTTACATTAGAGAAAAAATGAATTCTCTTGGATTTAACGAATTTAGTACTCCTATTTTAACAAGCAGTTCTCCTGAAGGAGCACGCGACTTTTTAGTTCCTAGCAGACTTCATCCAGGACATTTTTATGCACTTCCTCAAGCACCACAACAATTTAAACAATTATTAATGTGCTCAGGATTTGATAAATATTTTCAAATTGCACCTTGTTTTAGAGATGAAGACCCTCGTGCGGATAGGGCTCCAGGAGAATTTTATCAATTAGATGTTGAAATGAGTTTTGCAACTCAGGATGATGTTTTTAATATAATTGAAGAACTCATGATTGGATTGTTTGAAAATAAACAATTTTCAAATCGTAAAATACTTCCTTTATCACATTACGACGCAAAATATACTCAAAATAACTTACGTAAATTCCCATGTATTCCTTGGCATGATGCTATGGATAAATATGGTATTGATAAACCTGATCTTCGTTATTCATTAGAAATGCAAAATGTTGAAGAAACTTTAGCACACACACAGTTTGCTGTTTTTAAATCTGTAATTGAGAAAAAAGGGATTCTTAGAGCAATTGTTATTCCTAATGCGGCTTCACAAAGTCGAAAGTTTTTTGATGAATCCGACGCCTATGCAAAAGAAATTGGCCTAGGAGGCCTTCCTTGGCTTGCTGTAAAAGATGGTGAATGGAAGGGGTCTATTGCAAAACAACTTAGTGATGCAGAGAAAAAAGCTCTTGGCAATCAACTAAAATTTGAAAATTCAGACGCGGTTGTTTTTGTCGTTGGGAATGAAAAATTAAAAACACAAACAGCTGGCGGAAAAATAAGAAATTATTTTGCTGATAAACTTAATTTAAAAGATCCAAATACCTGGGCATTTGCTTGGATAGTAGATTTTCCAATGTATGAATTTAACGAAGATGATCAAAAAATTGATTTTTCCCACAACCCATTTTCCATGCCACAAGGTGGAATGGAAAGTTTGAAAAATAAAAATCCATTAGATATTTTAGCTCATCAATATGATTTAGTTTGTAATGGAATTGAGCTTTCCTCAGGAGCCATTCGAAATCACCGTCGTGATGTTATGAAAAAAGCTTTTGAAATTGCAGGTTATTCTGAATCTGATGTCGAAAATAAATTTGGAGCTTTATGGAATGCTTTTGCCTTTGGCGCTCCTCCTCATGGTGGTATCGCCCCTGGTATCGATCGCATGGTCATGTTATTACTTAATGAACCAAATATTCGTGAAGTTATTGCATTTCCATTAAATCAAAAGGCAATGGACTTATTAATGAAAGCACCAAGCATGGTTTCGGGAAATCAATTAAAAGAAATTCATATTCAAACGAAAACTTTATAGACTATTTCATAGAAATATCGAGGAAAAAGTGATTTTTCATTTTAAGAGGCTCGATTTAAATCGCAATAAAAATGTAAAAGTATTGCCTGTTACTTTGTTAATGACATTTTTATTATTTATAATTCAATTCAATACGCATGCTTCTACAAATCGAATAACACTTTTAACTCCTCCTTCTCCCGGTGAATTTTATTATGAGGTTGCCCAAGAAATTTTTAAAATAACGGGAACAAATGTTAAAACTCAAATAGAATCTTATCCTAGTATTTATAAAAAAATGAATTCTACAACTCCAGATTCTAAAGAAATTTATGCAACTATTGCTGTTTTAAATGAAAATAATATCAAAAAATATCAAAAAATATCATAATATATTAAATATTATAAGTATAGAAACATCTTTTTATACCTTAAAAGATAGCAAAAAAAACTCTAAAACGGTTGATGAAGTTAAAAATTTAAAAGGGATATGTGTTTGGTTAGATTCCGTATTAAATAAATATTTAATAAACCAAGGCTTTCATAATTTAATTCCTGTACCCACATTAAATCAATGTGTTAATATGCTGTTTACCGGTAAAGTAGATGCACTATATTCATCTGAAGCACCGTTAATTAAATCGGCGAAAGCACTTGATCTAGATATAACAAAATTAAAAAAAGGATACACACCAATGAGAGTTACCTTTTTCCTAGCGTTGACAAAAAATGCTTCCAAAGAATATGTTAAAAAATTAACAAACTCTGGAAAACAATTTAAATCCTCTGGCAGATATGATGAAATTTTAGATAAATATAAAAAAGATCTTTTCTTACCACAATAATTTTAATTAAACCTTACCTTCGAGGAAGAAAATGTTAAATAACCTTTCCTTAGAAAATATTTCAAATGCTAAATATTCCGAATCAAATACGATTTTTGATGAATCTTGGAGAAAGCCATTATCTATTTTACTTGGACTAGGTAGAGCAAGTGGTGCCGATTTCGTTGAGTTTTTTTTACAAAGAGGAAACTATCTTAGCGGCCTTGTTGAAAATGGAAAAGTAACTGCAATAAGCCCAAATTTAAATTTAGGGGCTGGAGTTCGAGTTTTTAAAGGCAAAGAGGATTGTTACGTTTCAACCAATGATGTTTCTTTTAATGGTTTAAAAAAAATCTTAGAAAGAGCTTTAGATATTCATTCTCTAAAATTAGAATCCCATAGAATTATTACCGATATAAATTCAGAACCGCTTAGAGATTATGGTGTCATTAGAAATAAAAATAATTGGCTTACTTCGGTAAGCTCTGTTAAAGAAATTTGCGATTTATTATTACAATGTAATGATAAACAAAAGAATGCGACAAAATATTTACAAAGTGTGACGACAAATGGTTTTCGCGATTGGCAAGAAGTTTTAGTTGCATCAAGTGATGGCGTCTTTGCAAGAGACATCCGTTTAAACCAAAGTATTTCAGCACAAGTTGTTTGTGTTGACGGTGCCCATCGAACCTCTTCACATAAAAGAATTGGGGAAGCATCTACCCCAAATTTTTTCAAAAATTTAAATTTTGATGACCTGTCTTACAAATTATCTGAAATAGCAGGCAATATGCTTCATGCCGATTTTGTTACCTCAGGAAATTACCCAGTTGTTCTTGCCAATCAATTTGGTGGTGTCATTTTTCATGAAGCATGTGGACATCTTCTCGAAACCACGGCCGTTCAAGGAAATTCAACTCCTTTTGCAGATAAAAAAGGAGAAAAAATTGCTCATGATAATTTAACCGCATGGGATGAAGGTTTTTGGGAAAATGGTTTTGGTTCTATAGATATGGATGATGAAGGAATGCCTGTTCAAAAAACGTTATTAATTGAAAATGGAGTACTCCGTAACTTTATTTGCGATAGAATGGGAAATCTTTTAACAGGACACCCAAGAACAGGAAGTGGCCGTAGACAAAATTATACTTTTGCCCCAGCAAGCAGAATGCGAAACACTTATATAGCCCCAGGTAAATTTACAACCGAAGAAATGTTTCTCAGTATTGATAAAGGAATATATTGCAAAAGTTTAGGTGGCGGAAGCGTCAATGGAACTGGTGATTTTAATTTTGGGGTAGAAGAAGCTTGGTTAATTGAGAATGGTAAGGTAACAAAACCAGTAAAAGGTGCTACATTAATTGGGCAGGCAACAGATATTATGCATAAAATTTCTATGTCAGGTAATGATCTTGATATTTCTGCTGGTTTTTGTGGATCAATAAGCGGTAGTATTTACGTAACTGTAGGACAGCCTCATATAAAAGTTGATTCCATAACTGTTGGTGGTCGCTAGAATTTAATAAGGATTTATTAATTATGACATTAAATATAGAACAATTAAAATCAGATATTGATTCCATCGCAAGATCTCTTGGAATTCAAAAATATGATGCCTATGGATCAACCAAAGAAGAAAGCTCTGCAAGCTCTAAAAATAAAAAACCATTTGGCTTAAACTCATCAAGCAAATCAAATATGATTATTCGCGTTTGGAATAGAAATCACCAAGTTGGCATAACAGCAACATCTAATTTAACTTATGCTGGTTTAACAGATGCTTTAATTTTAGCACATTCCTCAGCTGAGTTTACTTCAAAAGAAAATATTTATGATTTTAGCGATGACTGTTTAAATAACTCCCAAAATATACATATTCAACAAAGTTATACGAATATGACTTCCATGGGAGAACTTGTTGAAAAAACAATACAAGCCGAAACAAAAATTTTAGAAAACTCTTCGGTATTTAAAAGTGTTCCATATAATAAAGTCTCTGAATCTATTTCTAAGAAATTTTATTTTAATAGTTTAGGAGCATTTAAATCCCAAGATAAAAATATTTCTTACTGTTACTTTTACCCACTTGCACAAGAAGAAGGAAAATTAGCACGAGAAGCTGGTTATCTTTCCGTTGTTAATGGATTTCAAAATTTGAATGTAAATGAATGCGCTGAAAAAGCAATTTCAAAAACCAAAAATCATTTAAATTATAAAGGAATTAAATCTGGGAAATATAAAGTTATATTTTCACCAGAAGCTTTTTTAGATCTATTTAATGCTTTTGCAAATTTCATTAACGCCCAAAACATTATAGATAAAAAAAGCCTTTCTACTACTGAAACATTAAATACCTTAGTTGCTTCTCCCTTATTCAACTTATATGATTCCCCATTACATGATAAAAATCCTTCTAAATCTCATTTTGATGAAGAAGGAACAAAAACTCAAAATACAGAAATTATTAAAAATGGAGTTTTAAAATCTTTACTTCATAGCAGTTTTACAGCCAAAAAATTTGAAACAAAATCTACAGGGAATGGAAACATAGGTTCCAAAACAACTGTTTCTCCTCATTTTCTGCATATCATAGGAGCAAGTACAGCTTCTTCTTTGTTCGATTTCAATAACGAAAAAAATACTATTTTTATCGAAGCTGTAAAATCACTTCATGCTGGTGTAAATGCATTACAAGGCTCCTTTTCTCTTCCTTTTGATGGGTTTTTACTAGATAATGGAGAAAAACAAAGTATTGAATCTGCTACCGTTGCTGGAGATTTTTTAACATTATTAAAAGATATTTGTTACATTGATAATCATGAAGAAGTAACAGCAAGTGGTATTTGCTCTAATGTATGGATAAAAGAATTATCCATTACAGGAAATGGATAAAGTCTTAATTATAAAACTCCAGTTTTAATTTTTCTTTTATCATAATCAGATAGATTATGAAATTGGAGAGCAAATCCTTTATCTGTTACACGCACAACTTTTCCATAACATTTTAAGAGCTCTTTCGATCTTGGTAAGGTACATTCTAAAAATATATCTAACCCCACTGCTGGATTAATGAGTTTATCGGTATCTAGTAAGAAGACGCCATCTATTGAAATATCCGTTGCTATAGATTCAAATATTTGATTCTCTTTTGTAACCTTAAATGCAATATGGCATTTCATTCTTTCTGCTTTACGATATTCTTGTTTTGAAAGTTTTTTAATATCATGAATCAGTTGAGCCCAAGGAAATGGGTTTATCAGAAATATATCACATTGATTTTTATATGAAATTTCTTTAGCATGTTCATCATTATTTGAAGCAATCACAATGAATTTAACTTTAGCATTTTTACTTTTATTTTTAGCATTTTTGATATCTGTTATTCCACGTCCATTTTTAAAATGATAATTCATGATAACGACATCAACTTTTTCAAGATCTAATACCCTTCTCATTTCATCAATTGAGTTGGCAATTGTTATAATAAAACCAGAAATTTTTAGATAATCACCCATGATACGGGCTTTCATGGATTGATCGTCAGCAATAACCACACTTATTTTTCCAAATGGCTTTTCATCATTAAAATTTTTAACTCTTTCTGCGGCCATAATTCTCTTTCAAAGATAGAATTTCTTATATCTAGAGATTTATCGTCCTTCAAAAAATTAACATTAAAAGGGATACAAAATTTTGACCTGTTTTTTATTAGATTTTAATTATTCTCATAATTAAAATTAATTTCACTTATATCTATATTAAAAGATTTAGCTAAGTCTATTAATATTTGTTTTCCTCTTTGATTGAAGTGATTTTCTTCCCACATGCCATAAGTTTTATTCCTCCATTGTGGGACTTTTATTAACTTTTCCTTCAGAGACTGAGAATTTATAAAATCTATAAAACAAGGAACTTTAAGCTGAAAAAGTATTGTACAAGAGTTTTCAAATGCTTGAGTTGTATGCCACATTCCAGATTTTACGAAAAAACAATCTCCAGATTTCAAATTAAAAATATCAAGTTTAGGAACTTTTCTTAGGTCATTTTCAGAAATATAATTTAATAGTTCAGAATTAATTATTTCTCCATATGCATATGAAGATAAAGGAAAATGAACTGAAGGATTTAAATCTAATTGCCAAGATTTATTTCCAAAAATATGAATATGAATTGAATCTGTTTGATCTTCCCCCAATTTTATAGACACAATTAACCGACCTTTTTCATTGGTCTAGTTATTTCAAATATAACTGGAGACAGATATCCATTCGACGA
>NZ_JBIPMD010000236.1:0-4812 GCF_044369315.1 Silvanigrella sp. | reverse complement strand
GCCCTATTGTTTTTAAGACTTCGAGCCTGAGTTGCTCAGAAAGTATACTTGCCGCTATGTAAGAATACTCTCTTCCTTGCTCTATAAGCGGACGGACATCGAGAATGATGTTCTGCAATGAAGAGTTAAAATCAACACTAGAAAAATTTAACTCAGATAGATTCGCTTTAGGATGATGAGGTTTATAAGAGGACATCGCCATGAAATATTTCTCCAGATGGTGTACAAGTCGTTCCACTTTTTAAGTCAAGGAAAAGAGCAGTTAATACATAGCCATACAAATGAATGGTACCCAATGCCGCAAAAATTCATCTACCGCAAATCTTCTCTTAGCGAGGAATTGCGGCACTTCATTAAGTAGGATGAAAATGCCGACACTTGTTATATATAGTGTTAACGCATGTCAAAAGACGCTGTCAATAGTGTGAGCATAAAAGTTCCTGACACAAAAGTTATTCAAATTTTACGAGCATTAATACTTAAAAGCGTAGGAAATAAGCAGATAATTCAAATGAAAAAGATGTAATAAATAGCATCTAAGAAATGACAACCTTTTGACAGGGTATATGGGCAAGAAAATAGGTCAATTGGATGACGAGGTCAAGCCTTGAGAAGAAGTTTTAGGGCTCTGAGGATTTTTAGACCTAAGAAAAGCGATTAGATTATCTCCCGCTTCATCTAAATCCTTTTTGGAAGACAAAAGAATACGTGTTTTTTTAACAACTGAAAAACTTTTTGGATCGATAAGCTGTGACTCCATATATTTTCCAGAATGAGACCAATAGATAAGAATAATTGCAGAAGGGCTCATTGATAAAATTTGCTCTTTAGGAAGAGAGGCCAAGCTAGGCATGGAATAAAAAGAAGAAGGCATATAAGGAGAAATTTTAATACTCGAATATTTTTCCGCTATAAATATTTGAGAAAATGAACCATTTGCACAACTTGCTGAAATTACACTTTGCATTTTAGGAGGTAACATGATTGCAGAAGATTTTAATTCTTGACCATCAATAAAAGTAGTACAATTTTTAGAATTTAAAATTTTTATAGATTTCTGCTTTGCAATAAAAGGTGTCGTAATTGATTTTAATTTATCAATTAATTTAGAATCAACCTGTGACTCTAAATTATCTTTAACACTAAAAGAAGAATATTTTTCATAAATAATTCCGTAATCTCTGGCTAAAGAATTTGAAGTTTTTAAATTAGATACGGCGGACCAAAATGCTAAAGTTGCATATGAAAAAGAAACGGATGAAGGATTATTCGATAATAATAAAGCAGCATCTCTCATATAAATAACAGACAATTTTTGTGCTTTAGAAAAATTCCCCGCTAAAATAAATCCGCGCAATTTATTTGAATAGAAAAGAAATTTATCTTCTAAAAGAACATCTTCTTGGTTGCCTAAACTATTGATCATCCATTCTTTATTTAATTCACGATTTTGAATTGCATTATAAAGCCCATCTTCAGAAATACGACGCGTAAAAGAATTGGAAAAATAAGGTAACCAAATAGGATCATCCGAAGCATAAAAAACAAGAGCTTTATCAATTTGAGATGATTTTTTTATTTTGTCTTTATTTGTTGATTGGCAACCTAAAACAAAGGAACTAAATAAAAAGAAAAAAAATATTTGTTTATTTAAGGAAAAAAGATACGGGACTTTGGGCATTGATTTAACCTCAATTATTATAATAAATCATTGGAAATCTATTTTATAATAAGGGAAAAATCAATAAAAAAATTATTTGTTTCTTATGCCGCTTTCTTTTATAATACGTTGATATTTTTCTTCTTTTTTCTTTTGAATGAGATCAACAACCTCACATGCTTTGACATTACCCTGCTCACACATCTCATTGACAATCTCTTCATCCGATTTTTTTGCTTGCTCTTTCGATTCGCTAAGAGTTACAGTACAAGAGACCGCAAAAATACAAGTAATTAATATTAAAAGATTATTTTTCATAATAGGATAACTTTCTCTAAAAATTTTACTTTGAATCACTCTCATTAAAAAAAGAGGACTCTTCCTATTTAGACTGAGAATCTTTTAGCTTCAACGTTATTTCTTTAAATTTTTCTGAAGAGAAAGAATGCGTGATGTCATGTAAAATAAAAATGGTGCCACAACGCTTTTTATTACTATCAAATATATAACGTTTTCTTAAACGAAAAATTTTATCTGAATGATCTACAGCCGTCCAAAATAATGTTTCTTCCATATTTTCAATTCGTAAAAGGTTTCTTAAATGTAAATAAGTCAAAGAAGATAAAGAAACATCGTTCCAAGCTTGAAAATTTAGAGAGTGCCCTTTTGCTCCCACCAAATTTGCGAAATATTTATTATGATGTTCAATTTTTCCCAAATGATCTAAGACAACTATGGGATCTTCAATGGTATCTAAAACGACATCAAATTCATTTCTTTGGGCATTCAAGCTTTTAACATTATTATTATGAATTTCACTAAGTCTTTTCCAAAGCTCATTCAACTCTAATATCAAATTTTTGATTTGAGATTTTCAGGTAGAGGAAATTTTAATTTTTGTCCAAAACTTGGTTTATTTTGTAAAACCTCTGATATTTTTTTTATAGGATAAGCTATTTTTCCAGATATTTTCTCAGAAAAATATATAGATATAGATAAAGATATTAAAAATATAATAACTGATAAAATTAAAACTTTTGTCGTAAAAGATTCCCTGTCTGCAATAATTTTTGAAGTCTTATTTTGATAATTTTGAATTCGCTCTTTTAAAATACTACGCATTGTAAAATATTCATTATAATCCATTTTTCTTTTATTATTTTTATATTTTTCAAATATTTCTCTCATTTTTTTAAGAGATTCTAAATTATCTTTTTCTTTCTCTAAATGAGCTAAATTTTCCTCAAAATTTTCTACTTCTTTTTTTCTGAGCTGTATTAAATTATTTTGAGCCAGAAATAAAGAATCTAAATTATCTAACATAAGTAATAAACTATTTATAGATTGATAGTTGAATAATAAAGTATTTTTAGGATTCTTAGCACTAAAATAAATAGATAATATTAAAAACAAAGAAAGAGCACTAGATAAAAAAACAATTTTTAATACTTGAAATAAGATTTCTCGTCGCATAGGAGGTAAAACATTCATTTTTTTCTCACTATTCTACACTAATAATATGAACATCAATTCCGACCGCATCATGAATAAATTCTAGTAAAATGGAACCACGAAGACGTTCTCGTAGAGGAGTTAATCTTGATTTACCAAAAACAGCATGACGAATTTTATTTTCAAATGCAAAGTTAACTAAAACATCTGAAATATTTTCACCTTGCAGAATACGAACAATCGCCCCTTGTTTTGTTGCTAATTCAAAATTTTGTTGTAATTTTCTTTGGAGTTGTGAATCTATATGAGAAGGATCTTCTGCTTTTTTTTGAACATAAGTAACATAAACACGACTCGATAAACGAGCCGCCATTTTTGTTCCTTTACGAATAAGAGTTGGAGCATTTGTCGGTTCGGAACTAAGTGCAACCATTACAGCTTCTTCTGCAAAAACTTTTCCTTCACCAAAACTATTTTCTTGCATTTTTTGAAATTGATTTCCTGCCGCTTCTCTTAAACAAATCTCACGTAAAAAAGATAAATTATTATAAGTAAAAAAATTTATAAGAGCATTATCTACCTTATCTTGATCATATATTTTTCCAAGTCGAAGTCGCTCACGTAAGTCCTCCATACTAATATCGGCCATGACAATTTAATGTGCTAGCTGTAAAATTTTATCTGGAATTCTCTCATGAACAGAAGCTTTTGTCGCAGAAGAAACCCTATCTGCTACAGATTCTAAATGCTGTACATTTAAAGTTGCAATCACATTAATTTGTGAGTTTAAAATATCAATCACATCCATGTAACGTTTTTCATGTTTACTTCCACGAGAATTTGAATGAGCTAATTCATCAACCAACACAATTTGTGGATTTCTTTTAATAATAGCGTCTACATCCATTTCAAAGTAGTCCATATTACCAACAGAATATTTTTTTAAAGGAACTTGTTCTAATCCAATGACTAAAGATTGAGTATCGGGTCTTCTATGTGGTTCCACATAACCAATAGCGACATCAAAACCTCTCTGTTTTAATGCCTGTGCTTCAGAAAGCATGGAATATGTTTTACCTACACCAGCAGCATATCCCATTATGATTTTTAAAGATCCTCTTCTTTTACTTTCAAGAATTTCCTCAAATGTTTTCATATTAATTCTTCATTTTGGATGTTTCTTTATCTAATTCATTATTTAAAAGTAAAACATTTACTCTTTCCGTTCCAATAAAACTTAAGGTTGGATTTTGAGTTAACTTATCAACTAATAAAGTTAAATTATTTTCACTTATATTTCGTGCTTTCGCAATACGTGGAATTTGAATTTTTGCAGATTGAATTGAAATTTCTGGATCTAACCCACTTGCCGAAGCCGTAACAAGATCAGTTGGAATTTCTTCCCTTTTGATAGTTGGATTTTGTTTGAGAAATTCTTGAATCGATTTCTCTATTCTATCTAATAAATCTTTATTTGTTGTTGCTAAATTAGATGCTCCAGAGTTTGTTGCATCGTATCCTTTTTCACCAGCTGCTGAAGGACGTCCCCAAAAGTATTTAGGTTGAGAAAAATTTTGCCCTATGAATTCGGATCCTACAGGAATTTCATTTTGAAAAATAAGACTTCCCTTACTTTGTTTTGGAAATAGGCTCGAACCCAATAAATAGGTTGCAGAAGGATATATTAAACCTAATAAAAT
>NZ_JBIPMD010000003.1:0-43327 GCF_044369315.1 Silvanigrella sp. | reverse complement strand
CTACGCAATGAATATCATCTCTGGGAGCCGGATGTGGGAAAACTACAAGTCCGGTTCTGCAGGGGTTTCATGGCAATGAATTACTTTATTTGAAAGGAAATAAAAGTCATGTCTCTACCTACCATTAAAAAAATATTTTTACTTTCATGTTTAGTATTTAGTTCTGCTTACGCAGATATAAATATTAACGATAATATTTATCAAAATTGTATTTTAGATAATAATGGTATTATGTATGGTTGTACTGCAAGAGAAGAGCCAATTTTAGGAACACTCGAATTTTCACAAAGAAAAGATATCAAGTTTAAATACAAAATTGATTATAATTATTCTTGCAATGCTAACAGATTAACTAATATCAATATCGTTTCTGAGTCAGATAATCTAACATTAGGAAATTTTAGATACCTTGGTGGGACAATAGAGGGTGAAGCAAATGGCCGTTTAGTTATCAAAGATCTATCTCCTATGAACACAAGAAGAGCTAAATATAACGCAGCTTGTAAGTTGGAAATTATAAAAATTGAGCAGGATTTATCAGCGTCATCAATTTTAGGTTTAAAGCGTGATATTTGCACAATGCAATCATTAAATTATTCTTATTATCAGTCAAGAATTGTTTCAGATTTATCACAAAGTTTAAGAAATAATATTGGGACATTGTCATCTGATCAGCTTAATAGAGAGTTATCTTATTTAAAATCGAACCTAGATTTTATGAAAAGGCAAACTTCAAGCAGGGAAGCAAAACAACAAATTGATAATATAATTGGGTCTAATAATAACCCATTAGTTGGAACAATAAACTATATTATGGCAAAAAGTTCTACTTGGGAAATGGGATCTTATCAAAAAATATCTAACATGAATATTTTATATAATAATATGCAAAATATATTAACAAGTATGAGAGATAGAGTTGAAAATAATATTAAAAATATTTATGATTCTAATAAGGATATTTCTTTAATAAAGCAATTTCCTTCTGTTCCCGAATTATTTGATAATTTAATGTTTGAATATAGAACATTAATAGGTGAGGATACATCTAAGAATATTCAGGCTGAATGTCAATAAGATTCTAAATAAACAACCTGTGATCTATCAGGACGGCGATAGGGACTAAGAACAAATGAGCCGTCCTCAGTAAAAATTCCATTCAAAAATTCATTGCTATTAAACCAAGAATATTTATTTATTAACGGAACCATTACTAGGCCATTTGTTTTGCAGCCATTTTCAATTGTTTGTATTTTAGATGGTGTTATACCTTTTTCATAAAAAAATACTTCTTGCACAGTTTTATTGCTGCAATCAATTTTTGCTAATCCATTATCTGAATTATATTCTTTATTAATTATAGAAACACCAGTATAAGTAAATATTAATTTATTAGGAAGTTCTTTTTTTATGTTAATGTGAAAATCACCATCAATAGTTTTAAATGCATTATCAATCGTGCAATGAACTGTAACGCCTCTTTCAGTTATTGGCTTTGTACAATCCGAATAAATGCCTTTTTTAGCTGTCGAAATTTTAAAATTTATTTCATTGTCTGAAAGCATATTTAAAGCCTCAGATATTACAGGCTCAGGCTTTGGATCTGGTTTGATTGGTTCGGGTTCTGGTATAGGTTTTGGTTTAGGTTCTAAAGGATCAGTTTTAGGAGTTGCATCAATAATATTTGTTATTAATGGCTTTTCATCTTGAGTATTATATGCGTTATTATTCTCGTTATTTTTAACACCACAACCTACTATCATTAAAGATGCTACAATAAAAATTCCTTTTTTTATCATTTTAAATCTCCTAAATTCGAAGACTAATATTTAACATTAATTAATAACTAAATCAATATTATTAATTTGGAGTTTTAACACCAAATTTACTTAATTTATCTTGACTATTATTTATTATTAAAGGAGCTTCAATCTCTTTTTGAGGTTCTTCTTTTAACATTTTATTTTGTTCTTGCACCCTCGCAGCTAATAAATACATTACTAGATCTTTACCTTTTAATTTTATAATTTTTTTATCATCTACATAAGAACCTTCACGAATTAATTTAGCTATATTGGCAATATTTGTATCAGAATCTTTTAAGTTTAGTTTTAAGTTTACATTTACAAAATCAGAAGCCCCTTTTTTTTCCTTTTCCATTCTTTATACCTCATTTACTTTAATAGTGTTACTACGCTATGATTACCTATATCAATACCAATTCCTTTATTGCCATATAATTCTCTTGCTACATATTGATAACCTACCGCAGCCGATAAAAGGCTAGTTTCATCGTTTGCGATTGAACAATTATATTTAATTGATTTAAAAAATTCTTCTAATTTATGCGCAACTATCTTATGGCGAACCCCGCCACCAGTTGCAACTATCGGCATTTTAGTGTCAAATTTTTTGAAATAGTTAGCGATTTGTTTAACTAGGTTATCAGCATATTTATTTAAGGCGTTATCCATTGCAATTTTTAAGTCTATTGCTTCCCAAACTTTATTGTTATAATTAAGTAACAAAGTTTCATCATTTTCGGCAACTCTTTGTAGTAGTAAATCCCAATAAAAAAATTGATCATCTCTTATTAGTGGATTGTCGTAACCTATGGCTCTCAATTCGTTACGAAAAAATGGTACAGCCTGATGTAAACCAAAATTTATTGAGGCTAATGATTTATCAATTATTCCCTCGCTTGTAGCGGCTCCTAGTTCAACCGTTCCGAAGCCCACACTAATAACTAGCGAGTGTGTCCCTAGTTGTTGTGTAAACGCCAAAGCATGAGCGGCACACTCAGGCATTACGCTTATTTCATTAATATTTATTAATCTAATAGTATTGTCAGGTAAGGATATTTCGAATTTTCCTTTAGGTAATTCATTCTTAAATCTGTCAACTAAAAAATATGGTGCTCCTACAACAATGTTACATTCGCTAGCATTGTGTTTTAAAAGAGCAGCAAAAAAAAGAGCTTGCCAATGTTCAGAGGCTGGCGAGGCATTTAATGGGCGATCCCATTCCAATTCCGCTTTGCGGCATATATCACCAACAGCGAAAAATTTTTGTTTAAAACCAACTTGAGAACCTTTATGGGCTAAAAATTTATCAACTTTTGAGACAATAGATTCAATTTTTGCAAAATCCATAGTTTAGACCTCATTAAAAATAATTTTGAAACAATTTAAAAACTATTTTCAAACGCTTCAAAATTATTTTCAAACAAAAAATAATCAGAGTCAAATTTTAAAGAAACAAATATTTGCTATAAAGTAACGCATACTTGTTTGCGGACACCGTCCGAAGATTAACGCAAACAGTTTTGCGCATATCAATACGCATATATTATGCTAGAGGTTGTTACGTAATGTATTCGTATTCGGTTCGTGAAAAGGGGGGCTTATGGAATGGTTAACGATCGCAGAAGCTGCGCAACGTTACGAGAAGAGCACAGCGGCAATACGCCGAATTGTCGACAAAAGCTTGGTAGATACTAAAAAAGATGATCGTGGGCGTGTGCTGTTACGATCCGAACAGTTAACACAGCATATGATCGCACTCACAAAATCGATCTCTACTAATGAAGCAAAAAAACAGCTACCCACAAATAGCAACGATGAACTGATCGCAGAATTGCGTCGTACGATTGAAGATCTCCGCAGAATGCTGTCCGAAGAGAAAGCGAGATCTGATCGCATTGATAAGCGTAACGAACAGTTGCAGGGTGAGCTTTTACAACGACACAAGGAAATGCAGGCGGTTTTGGAAAAACAAACGGGCGTATCGGGCTGGCTTCGTGGTATTTTAAAAGATTAATCAATTAAAATTGAATAACACTTATATGAATTCTCACTTAAATCATAGTATGTATACCCAAAATTATCTTTATCAATGTCTGTTAATTCGTTTGAACCAGTATATTGAAATTGTGCGAAACTTGAAAAACCAGTTTCTAAAAAAGCATTGTTACCTATACGAATTGAATAACGATTATGAACATGGCCTGTAATAAGAAGTTTAATATGGTTATTTTTTTCTATAAGATTAACTAAATTAGAGCCATTCATAATAGGACAATCATCAATTAAAGGAGTTCCAACAAGTAAAGGATGATGATGGGTTATAATTACACAATTTTTATTTAATTTTTTTGCTTTATCTATTATTATTTCAGCTTTTTTAAGTTCAGAATCAGATAAGTTGCCAAAATCTTTTCCTTCTATACATGAATCAAGGCCAATAAAAACCCAATTTTCAATTAAAATTTCATCTAAATTAATAAACATTTGATTATCTGAAAATGTTGAGATTAAATTGCTTTTTAAATCGTGGTTTCCATTTATGAAATATATTTTTTTATTTAATTTTGAAAGTATATTTTTAACATATGCGTATGATTCTATACTTCCATCATCTGAGATATCACCTGTAAGTAAGATAAAATCAAACTCTATTTTTGAAAATAAAATATTATTTATTACATCATATAATCTTTGTTTAGAATTAACACCATAAACTAATGAATTATCATTTTTTATGTGGCAGTCAGAAATTTGTATGATTTTCATTTTACCCTCTTTAATTCGTTATAATCATTAAATTGAATTACATTTGAGTTTTCAAATTTATCTAATTCTAGATAATTTTTATCTATATTTTCTTCAATATTATTAAAAAGTAATTCTTCTTGACTATTTATATAGTTATTAATTTCAAAATTCACTATTGTATTAACAATATGTTGAGCTTCTAAATTTTTCATATGCTTTAAGTATTTGATTGATTCTGTCCAATTTTCAGAAGTTATTTTAACTATATTATTTTGATAATAATCACATATAGATATACTATTATTAATTGGATCAAAACAATATATTTTATATTTCTCAAAATTATTAGAATGAAAAAAAACTGAAACTAATTCAACATCTGATGGTTCTGTGTCATATATTAATCCTTTTTTATATTCGTCATATTCAATTTCATCAGAATGGAAAGAACCTAGCGCTTGAAATGTGATAATTTTCTTACCTTTTTCATCTACTTTGCATTGTAAAATTCTTACACCCCTAGTATTTTTAAGGATATGTATAAAGAAATTAATTATTTTTTTTAGTTTTGTAGATATTAATTTTGACATATTTTATTCACATAAACATTGACGCCAGTATTGCCTTTTTTTGGAAATATATTGTAAGATACACCGTAATCATAAGTATCAATTTTATCGAAATAAGTACATAACTTTGTTAATGGCCTAGTAAGAAATAAAGCAATCAACAATCCTATACATAGTTTATAAATATAAGTACTTGTTATTATATTAAATAAATCTGATAAACTTACTCCAACACCTAAACCAAAATTAATTGTGTATGTAATTAGAACTAATGATAATTGTGACAAACAAAGTGGAATAAAAATTGATAAAAAATAACCAATAATTGGAAAATTATAAAATACTCCAGCATTTTTACTTGTTTTACAGACAAACAATTTTTTACATTTTGAAGTTAAAACCGAGCATATCCATAAAGGGATAAATGTATCTAAAATACCCGCGGATGTTACACTCCAATATTTGATAAAATAAGCACTAAAATTTTGTGATACACCATTATCATTAAATGTATTGTTAGTTTTTACAGAAGCAAAAATAAAAACAGTTATACAAAAAATAAATTGAGCCATAGTCATAGCGATTGCAACGCTTTTTGCTCTTTCCGCTCCGTATATATTTGCAATAATTCCGACTAATACAAATGCAATTGGAAAAATAACACCACTGGCAGATAAATGTATGCTAGAAATATTTATTGTTAATAACGCAACAACATCACAAATTAATTGTATTAAAACTAGGAATGACATTAAATATGAATACATCATGAGTGTTGGTTTTTGAGTAAAAATATCTTCTTGTTTTATAAATTTAACCGCCATATTATTTTCCTTTTTATTCAAGTTCAAAATCAAAATTTGAGTTTAGTCCAGAAACATTTTTCATAATTGCATATACCATTTTTGCTATTAATATAATTTTGTCATCAAATAATTCCTCCTTTTTTAAATTATATAAGCTTACTAAATAACGTTTGTTTGAAATTAATTTATAATAATTTAAATAAATGAGACTACCTTTTTTAATAATTACAACATCACCATTTCTCAAAAACCTTGGGTCAGTTGTTTTTTTAAATAATGCAATAGTTCCTGATGGTAAAAGAGGGTTTTCTAAATTAGTACCTATTTCAAGACAGAAATCGCAAATATATTCGTTACTAATTGATATAGTAAAATGCTTATAAGCCACAGGGTTTTTCGTACTTAATTGTTCAATATTGAAAACAGGGATTTTTTTTATATCCTCTGTTTTTCCTGTATGGATATTATCTAGCCATCCATTTGGTAATTCTGCGGCGACTTCGATTTGTCGTGCTGTGTTATCTGAAACTTTTTTTCTTAAATCTTTTGATACTAATTCAGACAAATAGCTTGAAGATATACCTAAAATTGTTTTTAATTCTGCATAACTAGCATAGCGTTCTGCTAATAATATTAAATTATCGCGCCGTATAGCATAAATATCTTTGTAATTACTATTTGGCAAAATTTGATGTTCCGTTGTTTTCACGATAGCCCCCGTAAGAAAAATAAAAATAGCTTAAGATCTAACAACTAGTCAATCAAGCTAGCGAATTTTAATGCGAAAATTTTAGCGAAGGATTGACTAGTGACCTCAAACTAGTTAAGTTGACTTAGCATTTGAAAAAATATTTAAAATGCTCGATCGTGAATTTTGTTACCTTAATTATAAAGGATATAATTTTGATTATTAAATTAACAATTGAGTATAAAAGGAAAAACCCCACTGATGTAGAACACACTAGTGAGGGTTTGAGAGCGGAGCTTGTGGTTTAGCCACATTATTGTTACTATAGTTTTTGGGAACTCGCATTCTGTTTGGCGACGTCTACGAGCAACCAATTACACAACTACATACAAAAGTTTGCACTTTCGCATAGTTCGAGGACTTTACCGTCCGCGTACTATAAATAGCCTAACACGCTATAAATGCGATTGCAACTTGAAAGGGTTGCATGTCTCTAGCCAAAATATTTCTACCACAGCACGCAAAATACGATTATAAAAAGTATTTTTTTGATAATGATGGCAACCGTTTAGCTGGGTTTTGCGAGCGGGAACAAACCCCAGATTTACAAAGTTGTGCGATTAGAAATCCAAACGGTTTGCAAGTTCTCAGACATTTAATGCTAGATTTAGACGCGCACAGAGCGGAAGATAGATGGCTAGATATAAACGGTGCTCTCGACTGGCCTAAAATAAAATCTTATTTATCAGAAAAATATCCTTTAATTTTTGCACATATCGAATATGCTTTAAAATCTTATAGTAAAAAAGGTATTCATATATTATTTGGATTTAATCCTTTTTCATTAGAGCAAAAAACTTATAAAACACAAAGAAACTGTTACTTAATTCAGAACTATTTAATTGAAATATTTAAGACAGAAGGTCTAGGCGTTGACCCCGCAGCGAGGGGATTAAATAGAGATTTTTCATCATTCAGAAATGAAGATAATATATTATTTCATAATAAAATATTAACTAAAAGAATCAAAAATGAAAGGTTTGAAAAGGATGTTTCTAAAAAAACACCTTTTTTATCAAACTTATTTAATGCTTCTAAGTCAGAATTTGATCGTATACAAAAAGAAAACACATGCAGACTATATAATAACGCAATAGTTGAAGAAAAGTTTGCAAGATTATTCTTATATACTCTTGGTGAAATTGAAGTAAAAAATGAAAATAATAAACAAAAAGAACAAATAGAGCAATGGGGATTTAATCAAAATAATTTTGTTAAATGTAAACCTTTTGAGCCAGTTACTTTAAATTTAAAGCAAATAGAAATCATTTCAGGACTAAGCCCGAGGAGTATTAAAGACCTTGATTTTTGTAACTTAAGAGAAGCAAATAAATTATGGGATATAACTAAGAATGCTGATAAAACTATCACTCTAACAGCAAAAAATACAGATGATTTAAAAAAGAAAATTGAGAGAGCTAAACAAATATACAAGAACCAAAAAGCAGTTACTAAAAAGGTAGATCCTAAATTAATTAGACCAGAATTAGTTCAAGACGGTGAAAGAAATTTAGCGATTTGGTCTTGGGCAGTATACTATAAAATGGCGGGCTATTCCGAGTTAGAAGCATTAGAAAAGATAAACTTACGTATAAAATGGATTACAAATTTTGAGAGTTCGCAGGAATGCAAAAGCTATCAAATTAAAAACACCGTTCGCTCTATATATAGGAACAGAAAAGAGACATTTGGCATTAAGCCAGACTGTCTGCCTGATTTTTTAGCAGATGATAGTTTTTATTTTGATTCGGGTCTAAAATTATGCCCGATTTTAGAGCCGTCAAATACCAGAAGGGAGCCACCCCCTGCCTTAAGCATTGCCCCTACTCCAGCATGCCCTGCTGTGGAAGAGAAAAATAAACAAAATCCCGTGACCCCAACAGGCGACCCAAAAATTAAGCCCGATTTAATTTTAATTAATAGCGTATTTGCTGAAAACAGCAATATCAAAAAAATTGATAACACAAAGAATAATGCTGTTAATTTAAGCATTAAAAAGATAACGGTTGTTCGCTACAATCGAAAAATTGGGCTATTTAATAATGAAGATAATCTTATTTTATGCGTCACAGATTCGAGGCATTATAAATTAAAAAAAATAATACCAAAATTAAAAACAATAGTTTCTTTTGAATTAACAGATAAAAATTTCTTCCATCCGAAAAAAAATAATAAAAAATTACGAATTTGGAACGCTAAAATAGACAAAGAAAAACATCCGATTAGTTCTGATATCCTTTGTGGTAGAAAAAAAAGTTTTGCTAAAAAAGTTTTGGAATTTAAAAAGAAAAACTCAAATAAATTGAATGAACATGATTTTGATATTCCATTTTAATTAAACATTTTTTTAAAACATCTATTGTTTTTTACATTTTTTACTTTATATATATAGTGTGGTTTGTATTGGTAAAACTGTCTAAAATTTGTATAGTTTTGTCTGTTATAAAAAACAACTATAATATAATTTAACTAATTGCATTCATTAAAAATTTTGCTATGATTGGACGTAGATAGATTTTATGGAGGAAAATAACATGGAAAAAATGTGCGAAATGTGTAGTGAGATTGCTACAAAAAGAGATTGTAACGGTAATTATTTTTGTAAAAATCATATCATCCATTCGAGAAAATCTGAGAAAAAACAAATAAAAAGAGTTTCACTAGATGATGATATTTACTGGTCTGCTGTTAAGTTAGGAGCTGAAATAAACATGGACGTTCATAAATTTATTTCAACTTTGGTGATTGAAAAATATAGGGAAACATTAGAAGCTTGAAAAAACTTCTTTTAATTTTTCTAAGTTTTTCTCTGAATTATCATAAAGTTTTTTGCTTAATTTGAGTTCTCCGCACCTAAATATATAAGCTTTTTTTAGGTCTTCATTTAAAAAATGTGTTAACCATCCAATTTGCCCATATTCTGCATGTGTTTCTACTCCTGTAAGGTAAAAATCTTTTTTGATCATTTGCGACAAAATATTGTTATTTGAAAGAACAAAACAGCATATAATCTGCACAAAGCCAGCCTCTTTACAATATTCTATCGCTTTGTTTAAACACTCGGATAAAATCCCATGTTTTCTATATTCTTTTTTAACTACTCCGTGTCGTAAATAATAAACATCTATGTCTCTCTGTTCACCACGGAATAACGCAATAGCTTTGTCGCCATTTTTTAAAATTAAATAGTGTGAAATATTTGAAGTTTTATTTAGTAACTCTTTTCTTTTATTTAATTGGTCTTGTGTCAAAAGTCCTTCTCTAATAAAAGTCAATTCATCAGGGTAGTCCTGCATAAATTCTTTATAGTAAGTGTTCCAATATTGTTCATTATTTACTTGTTCTACTTGGTAATTTAAAATTTGTTCCATTAAAATATTTTTCCTTAACGTTGTTTTTAGACCGTCTACTAGGGACACCCCTATTTAAAATTCGAGTCTGTGCGAGATCCCGATCTCGTAAAAATTATTGTTGTTAAAAATTTCGTGTTTGATTCTTGAAAAAGCCCACAAGTCGCCCGTTACCCTATAATTAAGTTTTGCTGAAACATTGGGCGAAAATTCGAATGTTCTTGGAAGGTCTGAAAAATTTGTGAAACTATTTTCAATACCTGCCTGCATTTCTAAAGCAAAATCATTTCTAGGCGTTTTAAGCTCAGTTTCTTGCATAGCCCTAGCCTTAGTATCTACAGAAACGAAATTTGCAATGTTTCCCGTTTCTTCTCTTTTACTTTCGGTTGCTATTGTTTCGTGCGTTTTGATTGTTCCGTCTGGCAATTTAATTTTGTCTATAGTTTTAACCTGTTTTTTTTGAGAAGAAATTTTTTTAAGCTCTTCTTTTACAAGATGGGCTACTTCTTCAAAATCTGTTACTTTAATTGTTTTAGTCTCTGTCACAATTTTTTCTTTGACTGAAAACCTGCCAATAAAAAAAACTGAAACCAAAACAACTAAACATATAATGATTTTATATTTAAGGAGCATTAAATCTATCCAATCCTTAAAGAATTATTTCTATTATTTGCGCCATCCCAAGAAACATGCACCCAATTTTTACCCTTAATATGTTCAATGATAAGTTGGTCAAATTTAAAATTGTTTTTAATAAAATGAAATAAATCTTCTGTAGATAAATCTTTAACAATTATATCAGCAGCTTTGCCTTCAAGATGTTGTGATTTACTAACACCACCAACAATTTTATTTAATTCAAAACATCTATAACCAGATGTTACTATAATGGGTTTGTTTAATTTATCTCTTAAAGGTTCTAATAAGTTGTTGCATAACTCTTTTAAATTATATACTACTTCATTATTTGCTTTATTAATTATATTATTTTCAATTGCTGTATTTGAATATTCAAACTCTTCAAGTGTAAAATTCTGAGTCAAGTTCATTTGATTTTATCCTCAATTTTCTCCACTCTATCTTCTAAATTTAAGTGTTGGTGTTGAAGTCCTACAAGGCTCTCTCTTGTTTTAGATAATTCAGAATTTGTGTTGTTAATTGCCGTATTAATGCTTGCAAGTTGAGCTGTCACTTTTTCAATAAATTTTTCTGAAATATTCATGATAAATCTATATACACCATATAAAACAATTAGTGAATAAATTAAATAAGCTGCTGGAGTATTTAACCCTCGTAATATAGGATCAACTTCGCTCATTAATTCCCTCAAAATGGAATATCGTCATTCATTGGACGATCTGGTGATGTATATTGTTCTGTTTCTATTTGTTGTTGGGAATCTTCCTTTTTTAGAGATTCTATAAAGCAAAATTGATTAGCAATTGTTTCTGTAACGCTACAATCATTTCCATTTTTGTCTTTATATTTTTTAGTTTGAAGCTTACCTTCAATATATATATTAATGCCTTTTTTAAGGTACTTTTCTGATAAATCTGCTAGTTTATCCCATGCAACTATTCTATGCCATTCTGTTTTCTCTTCTTTATTTCCATTTTGTACCCAAGTTTCACTTGTTGCGATTGAAAAAGAAGCGCATTTTTTACCTGATTGCGTAGCGTGAATATCTGGGTTTCTGCCAAGTCTGCCGATTAAAATAACTTTGTTAAGTCCTGACATTTTTTTCCTTTTACGAGTTAATAGATTCTTCTATTAAAAGATTTTCTTCTGTAATTGATAAATCTTTTTCTATTTCATTTTCATGTACTAAATATTTAGATAAGTCCTCTGTTTTTGGTAGATATTTTAGAGCTTTTTTAAGCACAGTTTTTTTTGCCATTTCATTAAAATCTGTCTTCCAAGGGCTTGTATTCGTATTATAAGATTTTGAATACTTTGAAGCGTGTTCTCTCACTTCGTCGTAACTCATGACCTCAAAAATTGGTTCTGAAAATTCAGATCTAACACTTGCGTAAAAATAAATAATTTTTTTATCTTTTGAGCGTTCTTTAAAATTTGGATTGTGAGTTAATTTCGGAGCTGAGCCATATTCACAAATAAACTCGTCACATTCGTATACTTCTCTAACGCAAATTTGTTTCAAACCTGCACGCCATGCTAGTTCTAAATAACCTTGATATGACATTTGAAATGTCACTGTATTTGAGTATGGAATTAAGTAAAACATATCATGAGCAACTATAGGTAAATTTAATGTAATAGCTTTAGAAATACAGCTTAAAAATCCTATTTTATCCGAATTAATAGCAGCCATTAGGGTTTGATTGTCTTTGGCTTTTGTATATAAATGTTGTACTAAATTTGAAGCATATTTTCTTTCTTTATCATTCCAATTTTTACCAAATTGTGACAATGTATTTTCTGTAAAATATGTTAACAAATTTGTTTTTTTCTCTTCTATTTTTGGAACTTGTGCATTTGATTGTTGCATTAATTGTTTCTTTATATCTTCTGTTTTACTCATTATCACATCCTAAATGTTCTGTATGTGGTTGTTTTTTTAAATTCATTGAATTTATCGCCTAAATATTCCTCAAGTTTTTTATTATCAATAGATATTCTTTCCGCTTGCTTCCATGTGCATAGCTTTTTATTAAACTCATCCAGAAGTATTTCATTTTCTGCCATGAAATTTTTTACTTCTATTTCATTTTTTTCTTTTTCAGTTTCTAGTAATTTAATTTTGCTTTTTAATTTAGAAATATTTTCAAGTGATTTAATAATATTTTCATTGGCAACACATTGAGAATCTTTGACGGCATTTATCTTATCTGCTGGTGCTGGGTATTCGTCGTTTCCTTCAACATATTTTTTCCAAAATTTGACACACTCATCTACACAAAACTGATAAAAATTTTCATCAAATTCAATTAAATATGTTCGGAACTTTTGCCCTCCCATCAAAACGGGATAAATACATTTTTCTTTTTTGTGCATGCCGCAATGGAAATTTCCTTGAACATAATATTCAATAGGTATTTCTTCAGTGAAACTTTTATTAAATAAACCAGTTGTTTTTGCTTCAATAACATCATTCTCTGTTAGAGCGTCAGCGGTTGATCCTAGAAAATTGTATTCAGAATGTCTAATGTGTACTTGTGTACCCGTGTAATTTAAATTTAATCTTTTTGCAGATTCTTCAAGTAAAATTGGCTCAAGTAACAAACCCCAATACATGCGCTCTAGGGTTCCATCATTAAATTCTTTTTCCTGTTTTAATTTTTTATGACACCAAACATCATATGCCGTTTGATAGGGGCTTAGTCCTATTATAGCTGCAACTTCTGTACTTCCTATATATTCATGCCTGTTATTTAATGTTTTGATTTCTTGGTTCTGTGTTTCTGTTTGCTTCAATTTTTGTAACATCTATCTTTTTTATTCCTGCTTGTAGAACTAATTCGCGTATATATTCACGAATTGTTTTGTTTTCGTTTATTGAGTTTAATTTTATAATTTTATGAGTTTCTGGATCTAGCGTAACTGATTTCATGTTTTTACCTCCAACATTTTTTTATTTTATTTCTATTTGTATTTGCAAATACGTTTTGGCAATTGGGCGTTTTATCCTATTTGTACATTTTGCCATTTTGCCACTTTCGCCATTCTGCCAAATCGTATTTGCAACAAAAAAAAAAAATATTGCATGATTACCGCGGAGGTAAAAATGCAATTAAGGCCATATCAAGACGAATTAATAGAAAATATATTTAATAAAATTAATAATAATGTACATAGAATTTGTGTTATGGCTCCAACGGGTGCGGGAAAATCTGTCATCATTGCTAAAATAGTTCAGATGTTTGTCAGTAATTTAAAACGAGTTTTTTTAGTTGCGCATAGAAAAGAACTTTTAGATCAATTATCTGATACACTAACAAATTTTAATATTAATCACGCAATGATATCTCCAGATTATCCAAGTCAGGATGATATTAATGTACAAGTTTGTTCTGTTGATTCTCTAATAAAACGCTTTAATAAATACAAAAAACCCGATTTAATTATAATCGACGAATGCCACCACGTCGCAGATAATAAATGGGGAAAGGTTTTAAATTATTATTCAGAGAGTGTTTCGTTAGGTTTTACAGCAACACCGATAAAATCTAGCGGCGAGGGTTTAGGTAGGTTTTATGATCTGTTGATTGAAGCCCCGTCGGTAGAGTGGTTAACAGATAATAAATTTTTGTGTCCTATTCGTTACTTTGTTCCTCCTCAAATTGTTGATCTTAGCGGCTTGCGCACGGTTGGTGGCGACTATGTAGCTTCTGAGCTTGAGGAGCGCCTAGATAAATCAATCATTACGGGCGACGCAATAAAACACTATGCCCGTATTTGCCCTCGCTCTCCTGCAATTGCTTTCTGTGCCTCAATACGCCACGCGCAAAGTGTGGCCGCTGAATTTTCCGCTAATGGTTTTGCCTCCGAGGTAATTCATGGCGGACTTAATAAAGTAACTAGAAAGCTATTATTAAAAGCGTTAGCTTCTGGTGAAATTCACGTCTTAACTTCTGTAGACGTTATATCAGAGGGTACCGACGTCCCCCATGTTGTAGCTGCTATTGATCTTTGTCCCACACGTTCGCTAGTAAAACACAAGCAAAAAATGGGCAGAATAACACGCAATGCAAAAAATAAAATATTTGCTTTTTTCTTTGACCATGTTGGAAACGTTTTAAGAAATGGTTTTGCAGATACACCTATAAAATGGTCGTTGGAAGGCAACAAAAAGTCAAGAAAAAAATCAGAACCCACACCACAAATAAAACAGTGCCCAATTTGTTATTGTGCTCACAAACCAGCGCCAACTTGTCCAACATGTGGGCATACATATAAATCAGAAATTAGAAAATTAAAAACAGAACATGGCGAGTTAACGGAATTAACGAAACAAGAACGCGCATTAATTCAAATTAAATTAAAAAAAGAGGTTCAAAATGCAAACACTCTCGATAAATTATTACAAATACAACAACAACGGAAGTATTCAAATGGATGGGCTGAAAGAGTCTTTGAGGGTAAAAGAAAAGCTCGAGAAAAGTACAAAAACCAATATTGGAAAGAAAACAAAACAAAGAATTATTATTTATGAAGGCGACAAATACGAATCAAAAAATTTTAATACTGAATTAAAAGAAATTGAAAAAATAAATAAAGGGCGCGCAGCCGCAGGCTTAAGTTTATTAAAAATTAAATTAGTAAAATGTTTACGTTGTAATAAAAAAATTTACACGGTGGGAAGGTATCGATGTTTAATTTGTCAAAATCATATTGAAAAATTTAATATTTATGAAGGTTACGGATGAAAAATGAAATGACTATCATGAAAGAAAACATGATAGAGCAATCGAAAGATAAAGAAAAATTTACGAATTTAGAAAATAGTAATGCAATTTATACAAGGCTTTTCAGAAACAACACAGCAATAGGGGTGGCGTATGATTTTAAAAACAAAAAATTAATTACACCAATTAGACCAATTAGAGCGGGATTATTTAAAGGATCAAGTGATTGTATTGGTTGGGAATCAATAATTATTACGCCTAATATGGTTGGAAAAAGGATTGCGATTTTTAAAGCAGTAGAAATGAAAACGTTAAAAGGTAAAGCAACAAAAGAACAAGAAAATTTTATAAGAATTGTTAATTTATTTGGTGGTATAGCCTATTTTCACACTGAGGAGAAAAAGAAATGACAGCATTAAATAAAATTATTGAAGCAAATTTTAGTAAAGATGTAATTATTAAACAAGAAAAAAATATTAATAGTATGTATAATAGGCATTATATGGATGTTAAAATATTATACTTGGCAACAATTACTCAATTAAACTCAGAAAAAAATAAAAGAAAATGCTCATTGTCATTAATCAACCCATTAGATCAAATTAAATTATTGCGTGTAGAAGTGGATGAACTAGAAAAAGAAATACGTAATAAAGAAAATCGTAATATTGAAAGAATTATTGAAGAAATAGGCGATTGTGGCGCTTATTTAGCTGGTATTAGTTCTTTTGTTAAAAAAGAATTTGCGAAATAAAGAAGTTGTTATGAAATTAAAATAATAAGGATCTTTACTATGTCATTTGCAAAAACATTAAAAGAAATAAGAAAAACAAAAGGATTAAAACAATTTCAATTAGCAAATATTATAGGCATATCCGAGTCTGCAATATCACTTTATGAAAGTGGTAGTCGTTTACCAAATCTAGATATTTTAGTAAAAATATCTAATTCATTAAATATTAGTTGTGATTATTTGTTAGGTATTAAAACAGAAAATAATGACATTTTTAAATCATTAAAAGAGAGTGATAAAAATGTTGTTTTAAAACTTATTGAAGTTCTTAAAAAGGATTTGATATGAGTTACAGAATCCAAAATATTTTAAATGAAAACCTAAGAGATGTTGAATCACTTGTATGTAGATTAAATCAAAATATTAATAATTTATTTAACGATTTTATTGATGATTTATATAGTTTAAGTAATGAAACAAAGGATAAAATTATTTCAGAAAATGATACTAATGAATGATGAGTATTTAATCGTTAATATATTAAACATGAGGTTTTAAAATGGATTTTAAATCATTCCCTAAAATACAGGCTTTACATAAAGCTAAAATGTCGATTACGCAAAAACTACACGGTACAAATGCACAAGTTTATATTTATTTAGATAAAAATACAGGAAAGCTAGATTTAAAATGTGGCTCTCGTACTCGTTGGATAACCCCAATTGATGACAACTATGGATTTGCTAAATTTGTGTATGAAAATAAACAAGAATTCATTGAAAAATTAGGAGAGGGACATCATTTTGGCGAGTGGATAGGGCATGGAATTAATTCGAGCGAAGGAATTAACGAACGCATGTTTGTATTATTTAATTGGTGGCAATTCCCAACAGAAAGACCTTTACCGCCAAGGACTTCTATTGTTCCAGTTTTATATAATGGTGATTTAAATTTTGATAAAATATATGAAACAATGAATGACTTAAAAGAAAATGGATCAAAATTAGTTAATGGTTTTATGCGTGTTGAAGGCGTTGTCGTAGATATTGATGGCACCAGATATAAAAAAGTTTTTGATCCAGAAGAAACAAGATGGCGTTCGGGTACTGATAAAAAACCCAAGACAATAAGCGATGTGTACGAAGATCTATTACAGCCAATAAGGCTTGAAAAATTGCTATCAAAAGATGAAAGATATTTAAAAAACTTTCCTCGAACTATTCCAGATATTGCACATGATTATATAAATGACTTAATAGAAGAAAATCAAATATCTAAAGAAAAATTTGAAGATAATAAATTCAAAATAAAAAAAGATGTTTGTATTTTTTTAAAGGAATTTATAGCCGTCAATTATAATGGAAATATCTAATGGTAAGAATTTTAAAATCAATTTTACTTCTAAGTTTGAGTATGTGTATATCGTTATTTCACTTTGAACTTACGATATATAAAGCTATTTTTATAGCAATTATAAGTTTATTTATCACTTCAATAGTTTTTAATTATAAAGATTATAAAATTATTTATAAAAGCCTTAACGAGTACTATAAACGAAGAAAAGTCAGACGTTTCTACAAAACTATATCTAAATTAAAAAATAGGAGATAATTAAAATGGAATATTTTAAGATTGTTTTTAAAGACTCTAATATAAGGTTTATTAAATTAGTAAGTATTAAAGATATTTACTTTAACAATGAAAAAAATAAAATACATTTATCATTTGAAGGTATTGCAGACTCTTTAGAAGAAATAATTTTAGATCAAAACTATGTTTTAAATTATGAAGAAATATATAACATTTTGTTTACTTATATGGAAAAAAATTCATTTCGTTGCAATATTATAAAATCGAAAAATAAACAGGAGGTTTTAAATGATTAATAAGGAAAAATTAGAAGCATTCTTTTTTATTTTAAATAGAGACTATCTGCCTTTTGGTAAAGTTGAAGAAATTTTTAAAAATCACGTTGATAAAATTAGCGAAGAAAACAAGCCAGTGTTTGAAGACAAAAATTTAGAAGCTTATTGTAAAAATTTGGTCAAAAAATTTGAAAACTAAGAGGTTTTTAATCATGAATGTAATAAAAATAATACGTTCTTATTTATGGGTAAGAAGTTTAAAAAAAGAATTAAGTTCATTTCAAAGACCAGCAAATGACGACATTGTTGACGCTTCAAGATTATCTTTAAAGCATCTTAAACCAAGCTTTTGGAGTAGGTTTAAAAATTTATTTAAAAAAATTATTTCAATAGGATCTAAAAAATCATGACAGATGTTCGAGAATATAAACTTAAAAATCTTTTGTTAGATAAAGAATTTTGCATTGCAAATGCAAATAGAGAATTAGATTTAGGTGGTTGGTTAAGTGATTGGGGGTATCTTATTAAATGTATAAATATGGAGATTGATAAATTAATTAAAGAGCTTGATAATTTGCCTCTTGAGGCCAATAAATGAGCGATAATAATCTTATTAATATTTTGAAAGAATCTCAGAAACAAAATATTAAAAAAAGACAAATAAACGCATTAAGAGATAACGATATTTTTCTTGAAATAATAGCGATGTTAGAAAAAGAATACTTATGCGATGGTGAGAGATATTATAAAATAATTGATTACCGCAATAAAATTTGTAAACTTATTAAATATACAAACTTAAAAAACGCTTGTATTAATATAAGAAAGCCGCAAAAAACAGACTCTAAAACCGCTAACGAAGCAATTATTGCGTGGAAATCCGAATGCAATTTTATTTCGGAACCGTCGCTACATCGTGAAGAAACAGATGATGATTCGTGGCAATTAGAAGCTAAGTCAGAAATTAATAATATTATTATCGAAAACGACCCAAGACGATGGCTAGATGTATGGTTTAATTCGAGAAAAATTCAAATGAAATCTTGCAATGAATTTCACATGGAAGGCGAAAAAATTCCCTTTGATGATTTAGTTGCAACCCTGAATTGTGACTTTATTTCAAACAAACCAGAAAAAACCCGAATTAATCTTCAAGTTTTACGCAATGCACTAGATTTAAAAATTTCCTCGGAACAAAGAAAGATTCGTATTATGATAATTGAAAAACTTACTTACACCCAAGATTTAAACGGTAATATGGAGAAATTTATCACGGCTTTACTTGGTAAATATGACTTTATTGCTGACATGATTTTTAGGCATTTTATTTGGCAGACAAAGCGCAAAATATTTGGTCTTAAAGTTTATGATCATCTCATGCCCATTATTTACGGCTCTCAAGGCATTGGGAAATCGGAAGCTATTAAAAAACTTCTCAGCCCACTAGACGGCCTATGGATCGAGGGTAAGTTCACGGATTTAATTGATGACAGAAACTCGAAATTTTTTGAGTCAAATTACATCATGTTTTTTGACGAGATGAAAGGCGCAACAAAAGCAGATATCGAGGAAATTAAAGAACGCATTACAGCCGATTTTATTAAGTTTCGGTTACTTTATTCTCACAATATGATGCGTGTACAAAATAATTGTACGTTTATCGGAACGTCCAATAAGCCCGTTTCTTTATTAATCAGAGACGAAACTGGGATGCGCCGATTTTACGAGATAGAAATACATGGCAATTGCGATTGGGACACGATTAATAAAATTGATTATCTAGCTATCTGGCGAGATGTGGACGAAGCCTTGGACAAACCTTTTATTGCGACTTGCAGAAAAGAAATAAAGGAACAACAAGAATCCAACAGAGATAAAAACTCGGTCGAACAATGGATCGAAGAAAAAAATCTTGTTGTCGGAGATAAAAAATCTGAGGTCAATAATGTTTACGCTGACTATTGCCATTTTTGCAGATTAAACGGCCTTTACAGCGATTCAAAACGTGTGTTCGGTATAAAGCTTAAGTCCAAATTAAAAGTTGCTTCTTATCCGTATTCTGGCAAGCGTTACTATAATTTCAATATCGAAATTTCAGACAAAGCGATGGCCTATGTTTAGCACAGAAGCACAGAAGAAGCACAGAAGAACTGTGCTAAAGATTTATTACTCTCAGTTGAACAAATACCCATTAGAACAGAAGAACAGAAGAAATCGACAAAATACCTACGGAGAATTTACAACACACGCATTTACACGTTTTCGGGCGTGTTCATATGCTAATTTTTTTTTATATTAATTTTGATGATATATTCTGTATAATATGTGCTAAATGAGAATTGTATAACAGAGAGTAAGAAAAGTTTTAGCACAGAAGAAGCACAGATCTAGCACAGAATATACAGAAGGAATGATTTTTTAATGGGTTTTGATTAAAATGAGGGCAAAAAATGAATAAACCAGTTAAAACAGAAAAAGAAGAAACAACAAAAAAGAATGATAAAATTTCTAAAACACTTGGCGGGTTTATCCTAAAGTTCCTAGAAGACAGAGCCAGTGATCCACTTTGGAGATCGTTTGCGTTTTTCTTTATAATTTATAACTGGAAAGCTTTCGCCGCTTTTATATTAGGTGATATTGAAAATCCAAGTGATAGAATAGAAAAGATTTTAGCCTATTTTCATGAAAATAAAATACCTGATTTAACAGTAGAAATATTCAAATATTTTAATATGTTTGAACAATCAAATTATACATTATTAGGTCAAGCTTATTGGTTTATTCCTTTCTGTTATTCCATGTTATTTATATTTGTTTATCTTAAATATATTAAACCAATTGTAGTTGAGATATATACAAACAATAATGAATTATCATTGAAATCGGCAAAGAAAAAAATAAAATTAATTCAAGATAAAATAAAACAACTTGAGATTGAAAAAAATAATATTATTAAGTCAAAAGATGATGTTATAAGAGAAAGAGACAAAGAAAGGCAGTTATTAGATTCTCATTGGAGAACTCATGATAATGCAAATACTGAATATTTAAAGTATTTAGGAAAGAAAAGAGATGATGATTATTATTTAGTACCAATAGATAATCTAGGAACAAATCAACCAAAAGTTGGATCTAATATTAATTGGGGTGGTAAAAATTGCGAAATAATACACATTTTTTATGATGAATTTAACGGAATAAAAACAGCTTTTTTAGTTAAGAAGTAAATTAAAAGGTAGCATTATATGAAAAATATATATAATAGATTAAGTAATATAACAATTAACTTTATAGCTAATCATATTCTTATTATTATGTTTTTATGGATTGCTATTCTAAGTATTGCAATCTTAATATCTAAGCATGATTTAAAATTCCTTATAGCTCCTTCAATAGCTTTTTTTGTTCCATTCCTAATCATGAAATTTAATAAACATAAAGAAGAAAAACAGAATGAAGATTTTAAGAAAATTATTGATGAATCAATATATGAAAACTCTATAAATATTAATGAAAACTTATTTAAATACTCTGATGGAGAATTTTTAATATTAGATGATGAAAATCTTGATGAATGGAATTATCACAATCTCCAAGATCCAGAATTTCGAGAATTTCATCTTGAGTATATTGATAACATAAATCAAATATATAAATTATTATGTGCAGAATTAAAGATCCTTCAAGATTCAAAACTCCAATTTTACGATAGAAAAACATTTATAAAATTTAGAGATTATAAACTTCTAGTTTATGAATATGAAAAATATACTGATAAATTTGATTTTTATATATCTTTAGGATTTTATTATAAATTATTAGAATTATTAGAACCAGAAAATAAAAAATTATTAGATAGTAATAATATGAAAAGGGTAAAATTAAATGAATGTAGGTAATAACGAAACAACAAAACCAGCACCGAAAAGATCGGGCGGACATCCAACAAAGTACCAGCCTGAATATTGCGAAACTCTCATTGAACACTTGGGGGCTGGCTATAGCTTTGAAAGCTTTGCAGGACTATTGAGAGTGAATAAGTCCACGATTTACAATTGGCTTGTTTTATATCCAGAGTTTAAGGAAGCGAAAGAAGTAGCGGACGGATTATCTAGGCTTTGGGCTGAAACTCAACTAAAGTTACAAGTGCAAGGCGATGCTAAAGCAAATCCTATTCCGTTAATCTTTTTTTTAAAGAACAGGTTCCCAAATGAGTGGCGAGATCGCAAAGAAATTGACCTTAAAAAAGATGATGAAAATAAGAGCAATAATTTAACGCTTGACCAACAACTAGCCCAAATCGAGGCTATGAGAGCGCACTTATTAGAGCTTAAATCGAGAGAGCAAGGGACTGATACACTAACAATTTGTACTAGTTCAACGGTAGATAATGAGTGATTTTATTGCCATATTTTCGGGCGTAAAAACTCAGTTATGATAACTAGCATTATGGTGGGTGAGTTTGGGTAACAATTTCGCCTAGTTGTATAGCAGTTCGAGAGGAGCTTAAGGTGTGAACTAATACGCAAAGCTTAGTATATAGGGGTACCCCGTCAATTTCATGAGCGGGGGGTCGACTTCCAAAACTGCCTACCCCCGCCACAATAAATGCAAATCGTATATATTTAATGATTACTTGAATAATTATATTACAGTTTACGATCACTAAAATTTGAAAGCTCAGAAAATAAATTAATTTTATCTTTATCTTTAGCTATCTCTAATATACGTAATCGAAAGTTAAAAATATGTTGAACAATTATATTTATTTTTGACGCAAGAAAGATTGTTAAATATTTAGAAGCCAAGCAATGATCATTAACGAGTCCTTTTTGAACACTATCTGGCGGTGAACTAATGCGCTCGCTAGAATGAATTGCGCCTGTATACAATCGATATTTCATTAGTTGAGTAAAATTATTTTTCTCGATTAAATTTTTTCCATTGATTTCGATTTTGTCCCTTTGATCAGTAAAATTTTTATTTATTTTATTTACAAGCTCAATATAAAATTTTTCAAATTCTTTATCATCGCCAAATACTTTAATTACATCTTTTTTTAAATCTTTAAAATAAAAGAGTTCATTTTTTGCTAAAAATTGTCTAACTCGTGTTAATAAACTTTCAAGATGATATTCATCAAAGTTGAAAGTTAATTTGAACTTTCCATTTTCAATGATATTTAAATTTAAAGTTCCACCATTTTTATGGGCTATAATAAATGGATGTTTTTCAAGATTAGAACAAAATATAAAAAACTCTCGTACTCGTTCAATTGAGTTAGGTATAAATAATTTTTTTTTCTTGCATGGACATACAATCATACAAAACCTCATAGAAAAAATTGTTTTGATAACTGGATTGTTACCATTTGAAATATAAACAATTAAAAATATTTGTCAAAATAAGTAATTAGTTAGATTGCTGTAATAGTGTGCGAACTGTATTCGTGTATAATATATTACGACAAATTTTTGAGTAATATAAAAATACTTATCAAATAATCCCATACAACTATTTACAATTTAATATACATGAGTTAAGGTAACAAAGAATTATTTTTAAATAGGGGTATTAAAATGACTGATTTTATTAAATTGCCAGCTAATGATGAATGTTTCACATATATAAATTTAGATAAAACTATTTCTTTTCAATTTAACAAAGATAAATTAGAGGTACTCGTGCTACATGCAAATGGTAATGTTCAAATTAAATCTACAAATTTAGATATCTTTGAAGAAATTAAAAAGATAATTAATCGAGAAATGGAAAAAAGAATGCTTCCTTAATGCAGATTTTAATAATAATTCTTAGGAGAGAAGAATGCTTAAAGAACAAATATCGTTTTTAGATAAAAAGTTTCCTTACCTTAATAACACTAGTAAAATTAAAATGTTGAAAAATATTAACGAAGAAAGTAAAAAATTATATAGTTTAGTTGATAATAAAATTATAGAAATGCCGATATATTCAGATGCTAAAAATAAAATAGTTAATTATTTATATAATGTTTTAAGTGAAGACGGCAAGAACCAAGTCGAAAAATTTTCAGAAATTTATCAAGATGAATTTAATAAAATTACTTTTGATATAGCTGTTAATTTTGATGAAAAAAGAGATTTTGAAATATTTACACTACCACACGCTTATTTTGTTGTTGCAATGAGCAATAAAGAACGAGAATTTTATCTAAAAATACTAGAAAAATTAAGTGAAATAAGAAGTCAATTTTATTATATCCTTATTGATTATTCTGCAAAGTTAGTTTTTAAAATAAAAGCAAATGAGCGGGTTGAATTCAAGTTTGAAAATTGCATTAAAATAATACATGAAAGTAAGAAAAAATTTAAACTTAATGATTACGAATTTGATATGAAAAGTATATTTAAATAATGAATTTATGAAGTTGTTTTAAGAGTAGTTTAATGCTAATAAAAATTTAAGGTGATTATTTTTTGATTTTTGATACAGACCGAAAGCTGGAAATAATCACGCCCAAATAAAAAAAGGAGGCACTATTGCCTCCCCGTGATCTTGCTTAGTAGTTTTCAAATTTTAAAATTTCTCTCCCCTAAAGTCAAATGTTACTTTGCTGTAATTTTAATCAAATCATGGTTACTTTAACTTAGCCATGAATAAAAGATGTGGATAACCTGTGGATAACTCCCAATTGTAAAAAAAATAATAAATGCAATTTGTATTTTTAATATAGTTATTAATTATTTTAAATATTATCTATTGCTATTTACTGCGAAAACATGCTGAAAATAAAGCTGGAGGTATGTTTTTGTATAATTTTAGCGATATTCAAAAAGAAATAGATAGCCTGCAATTAATGCATAAGCGAAAAGATTTTGCGGCAATGGTGAAAAATACTGTCCCAAAATATAAAGATGCTCCTTATTTAAATTATTTATTTAAAGAATTGACTTTATTTTATTATGATTTGTTAGCTGGAAAATCCCCGCGTTTAATCGTGAATATGCCACCACGTCATCTTAAAAGTGAATCCATAACAGTTCGTTTTGGTTTGTTTTGTGCATTAAACAACCCTCTATTTGAAGTGATCGCGGCTTCCGCCAATCAAGAGCTTGCGAATAAATTTTCGCGTGCTGCTCGTGATGTTGTGCTTGAGAAATATATACAAGATACATATAATATAGGCATTGCAAATAATAATAAATCAATTGAACATTGGGGACTAACAAATAAAGCAAATTACAAAGCCGTAGGAATGGATGGGACAACAACGGGTTTTGGTGCTGACTTATTAATAATTGATGACCCTATCCGCTCACCCAAAGACGCAAATTCAAAAAAATTAAAGGACGATCAATACGAATGGTTCGATGCAGTAGCAGATACTCGTTTGTCTCCTGAAAGTGGAATTATTATTGTGTTAACCCGCTGGGCAGAAGATGATCTTGCGGGTAGATTAATTGCAAAATTTCCTGACGATTGGAAAGTTATCAAATTTAAAGCTATTGCGGATAAAGACGAACCTTTCAGAAAAGCGGGAGAAGTTCTACACCCGCAACGATATTCGCTCGAAAGAATGCTTAAAACAAAATCAAGAAAATTACCTCACATTTGGGCAGCGTTATACGAGCAAGAGCCGAGAGTAAAACAGGGTAATTTATTTAAATTAGAACATTTTAAAAACAAATATTATCCAGCAGAATTGCCGCAAAAATTTGATTTAATAATATCATCATGGGATTTTCCATTTTCAAAAAAATCAGATTCAGATTTTGTTGCTGGCGTAGTTTTAGGAATCAAAGAAAAAGTAATTTATTTAATTGATGTAATAAATAAAAGGTTAGGCTTTAAAGAAACAGTCCAAGCAGTTTTAGATAATTATAATAAATATAAAGTGAATACAGTTGTTATTGAAGCAAGAGCAAATGGCGAGGCTGTGGCTGATTGTATCAAAGATATTGTTATGGCGTATAAATTAGTACATCCCTGTGAAGATAAAATAACACGAGCGAATGCAATAACTCCAGTTTTAGAATCTAATAAAATATTTTTTCCAATAGAAGAAAATGCTAGTTTTTGGAGTGAGTTTAACAATCAATTACTAGGTTTTCCTCGTGCTCCTAATGATGATATTGTGGACGCATTTACGCAAGGTGTTTCGTATTTAATAGAAAAAAGTTTTGAAGATCAGGATATCAATGATGTTGATTTTAACGCTGATCATATGCTTTATAAGAGTGAATTTAGACTATGGGCGTAAAGAAATTAAGTAATACAAGTAATGAAATGATTGAGATTGGAGACACTGGTTCGTTACGTAATTCTGGATATACATTTGAGGAATTTGTACCTGAGTTACGTAGCAGAAATGGCGCTGAAATATTTGATGAAATGAGAAAAAACGACGCAACAATTAACGGCGTTTTGACTCTCATGAATCAATTATTTTACAATGTTTCTTGGAAATATTCGACTGATTGCGTTGATAATGATTTAGAAAAAAGAGGAATAATCGTTGAACAAATGCTCAATGATATGGAAAAAACTTTTACTCAGACAATGAATGATGCGCTTACATTTTTACCGCATGGTTACAGTTTGTTAGAAATTGTTTGGAAGCAAAGACTAGGGCTACATACTGATCGTAGGTTTTATTCTAAACATAATTATCGAGATGGCCTTTGGGCGCCGCGTAAAATTCCTTTAAGGTCACAAAAAACAATAATCAAATGGGCGTTTGATCCTACGGGGACACCAATTGGCGCTTTCCAGCGGATCCCATCAAGTGGGCGTGAGGTTTTTATTCCCATCGAAAGATTATTACATTTTAGAACAACAACAGAATGTGATTTACCTGAAGGCATTTCTATTCTTCGGGGCTGTTACGAGAGTTACGAAACCGTAAAAAAAATAAGACGAATTGAAGCCATTTCGATTGAGCGAGATCTTGCTGGTATTCCTGTTGTTTACGCTCCCGCTAGCATTATGAGTAAAAAAACAGATGAAAATAAAAGACAATACGATAATTTAGCAAGCCAAATAGTAAATATAAGAAACAACACGCAAGCGGGTATTTTGTTACCTTCTAATATATATGAAGGAACAAATCATCGCCAATTTCAATTTGATCTGGTTAAAGCGGCAGGACAAAAACAAATTGATACAAATACAATTATAGAACGATACGAAGCAAATATTGCAATTCAATTATTAGCTGATTTTATGTATATGGGAGCTAAAAAAGCAGGTGGTACTTATAACCTAGCCGAAGTTAAAATCAAACTATTTGCTCAATCATTAAATTATTATTTAGATGTTGTACAAGATGTTATTAACGATAGTCTGATCAGACAAATATATATTATGAACAACTGGCCGTTGGAAAATATGGTCAAAATAAAACATGGAAATATTGATACAATCGATTTTGAAATATTTGCAAAATCGATAATGGAACTCGTGCAATGTGGGGCTTTAACTCCTGATCATACACTCGAAAAAGAAATACGCGAACGTGGTAATATTCCGCAAATTGGTGAGGATATAAGCAATGTTTGAAGTAGAATTTCTGATAAAAAAACTATCGCGTGAATTTAAAAACGTGTTTTTAGATATTGTAAACAGCGTTAATGAAGAAATTGAAATTGACGATTTAATTAAGGCAATAGAAGAAAGAAATTTATCACGAGTTAAAAGAGCTATTAATTTTGAAAAATTTCAGCAAAATTTAAAACAATTTTCTCCTGTAATTTTAAGTACTATAAATACAGCCGCAAATGAAATGGAAAAAACAAAACATATTTTGCTAGATTTAGATAGGGAAGTTAACTTAAGTCAAGTAAAAACTGTAACAAATAAATTAATTACAGGACTCACAGAACAACAAGATAAAATTATAAAAGATATTGTTTATGAAGGCATTGACAGACAGTTATCAGTTAAAACAATTGCTGATAAAATAAAACTAAATATAAATTTAAATGCTCCACAATCTAAAACGTTAAAATCAATTGAAGACAATTTATTAAGTAAAAATACAAATAAAGAAGTTATTAAAAAAATAGTTGAAGAAAAAGCAAAGCAAATGTTGAAGCTCAGAGCTGAAACTATCGCATTAACAGAGTCAGCAAATGCGGTAAGTGCAGGCAGGGATTTAATGCAAAAACAAATGTTTTCTGATGGGGATATTCCAACAAATACAAAAAAAGAATGGGTTACAGCGAGCGATGAAAGACAATGTGCAAACTGCGCGCCTATGAATGGTCAAATAATCCAAATGGAAGAATTATTTACAACGGGTTTTGGTGCAAAAGTTGAGCGTCCAATCTTACATGCGCGTTGTCGTTGTTTCGTCGTAATAAAATTTTGAGGTAGAGAATGAATAAGTTTGAAATTATATCTAAATCATACAAATTTAATAAAGATTATAAAACAATAACAGGTTTAATTTTACAGCCTGATTTACCAGATTTACACGGCGATATATTAAGCAAAGAAGAAGTAAAAAAAGCTTGCTACAATTACATGAAAAAGAAGCAGCTACAAACAGGTAAACAGCATGTTATTAGTGATGATATTGCATTAGTTGAATGTTATATCTCTAAAAGTGATATAAATATTGGTGATCAAGTAATTAAAGAAGGTTCATGGTTTGGCGAGTTCGAGCCTTTAAATGACAAAATAAAGGAGGAAATAGAACAAGAAAAATTTAAAGGTTTTTCCGTAAAAGGTACCGCTTTAACAGAGTTATTACAGCAAGAAAATATTCAAAAATCAAAAGAAAATCCATATATAAATAATCCAAAAAGAAGACTTTCTGACGTTGATGTTTTTGAAATATCTATCGTTGATCAGCCTGCCAATAATGTACAAATAATTGAATTTAATAAAAGTTTAGATGGAGAAAATAAAAAAATGACAATAAAAATTGAAGATATTAAAAAAGAAGTTGCAACAAATTTAACTTTATTAGAAGAAATAAAAAAAGAGTTTGGAGAGAAAAAAGAGCAGACAAAAGAAGACATAATTAAATCAGCTTCTCCAGAATTAGCTTTTATTATAAAACAAAATGAGGATATGTTAGCTAAGTATGAAAAAGAAAAAACAGAAACAATCAGGAAAGAATTTCAAACAAAAGTTTCTGACTTAAAAAAATATACACCAGCCGAAGATAATTTAATTGACGCTTTAATGGCTGTTTCAAAAAATAATCCAGAGCAATTTAAAATTATTGAACAAACGTTAAATAGCGCAGTAGACACAATTAAAAAATCCGCAAATTTTGTTCCATTTGGGGAAGATAATCCAGAGGACAAAACAACAAATACTCCTCAATCAAAAACTGAAATAATAGCAAAAAGCTATATGGATAAAGATTCAAATTTAACAAAAGAAAAAGCAGTCGCTAAAGCAATAAAACAAAATGCTAGGAGATAATTAAATGGCTACATTAGGAGCAGGGATTGATTTAACATCATTTCCAGTAGGGGATAATGAGATAAAACAATATAAATTTTGCACAATAAGAGACGGCAAGGTTTTTACTTCAAAACTTAACGAGTATTCGGATGGTGTTTCATTAAATGAATTTTACAAAGACCAGACTGTACTTTTAAGGACAATCGGTTTTGCAAAAATAATTTGTGGAGACGTAATTGCAGACGGTGATTTTATTTCATCGGATGCGGAAGGATGCGCAGTAAAAACAAAAGAAAACCAATTAATCTTAGCAAAGGCTTTGGAAAAAGGAACAAAAGGGCAAATAATTGAAGTTATACTTCATAAGTTTTATAATAAAGGAACAGCATGAGCGATAATAAAATTCATATAAATAGACCGATGACAAATATATCTGTTGCATATATACAAGATGCAGATAAATTTGTAGCAAATAAAATATTTCCTGAAATCCCAGTTGAAAAAGAATCAGCTTCTTATTTTATTTATGATTCAAAGCAGTATTTAAGGGATGATGTAAAAAAAGTTGCACCAGGTGGGAATGCTCCGTCAATCGAATTAACTGTTAAAAGCAAAGATGCTTATATTTGTGAGTCATGGGAATTACAAACAAAAATTCCAATTGCTCATCAAGTTAATGCTGACGAACCGTTAAACATTCAGATAGATACTACCGAATTACTAACAAGAAAATCTTTGATAAATCGTGAAATTAATTTCGCGAGAACATTTATGAGAACTGGTTGCTGGGAAACAAATTTTAAAGGCGGTAAGGAAAATAAAGAAGATAATATTATCCAATGGGATCAACGCACCGCAGCGCCAATAGATAATATTGATGATTGGAAAGAGCTTGTCTATTTAAAAACAGGATTTGAGCCAAATACATTAGTATTATCAAAACCTGCATGGAGAAAATTAAAGAAAAATACCGAGCTTTTATCAAGGATATTGTACAAAGGCGGTGATGACCCTGCAATTGTCACACGGCAAACAATCGCGGCTATTTTTGAATTAGATAATATTTATATTATGGATGCGATTTATAACCAAGGTAAAGAAGGTGATACAACAACACCAAACGAATATATATCAGGAAAATCAGCATTGCTTTGTTACGTTCCTGAAAGCCCAGGTTTAAAGACTCCAGCAAGCGGATATACATTTGCGTGGACAGGTTTACAAAAACAACTAAACGGTAATCGAGAATTTGATCGCATTGGGAATGGTTCTTTTTGTACCGAAATGTGGTGGGATATCAATTGTAAATCGCACATCGTCAGAACATCGGACGCACGAGATCAGCGTTTAGTTGGGAAAGAATTAGGCGTATTTATTGATAACATCGTATCATAATAAGGTAACAATATGTTAAGACAACCGCCATTTTATGAAATTGAAAAATTTTACGTCCAAGCACGCGCGGGGCTTTACTATCATGGGCGCGTTTTGGAATTTGGCGAGCCAATAGATTGTTTGACTGATTTTGCAGCAAACCAGTTGTACGTCAGAAAATTAATTGGCTCCCATGAGCAAGTGCAGGCTTCCGCTAATAAATACGGTCTAGTTTTTAATGTAGAAAATAAAAAAAATGATGCTCAGGTCATTAAAAAAAATGAACGCTGTAAATCAATTTAAAACACTAATTTAAATGTTTTAGGAAAGTGCCAATGAATTTTAGTTACTCTGGAAATCCGAACGCTTCAAAATTAGACAAACTTCGTTTTTTAATTCAAGACACGGACGCAAACGATCCGTTGCTTTTAGATAACGAAATTTTATTTCTGATTGACGCATTTGGAGATGTTGAGTCCGCGGCAATCGAAGCTTGTTACATTTTAATAGCAAAATACTCCCGTTATGTTGATGAAACAGAGGGTAAATTGAGTATAAAAGCGTCTCAAATTCAATCCAATTATAAAACATTAGCTAAAGAATTAGAAAATAAATATATCTCGGGTTGTACAATATTTATTGGTGGAATTTCTGCAAATGAGTATGAGAAAAATATAAATAATAAAGAAATAAATAAAACTCAATTCAGTGATAGGAATGGTGACAATCCTAGAGCATGGCGCGGTAATGACAACTAAAATACAAGCGAATACTGAAAACTATCAAAAACTAAAACGTGTCCTTGAAGACTTGGCGGGCGCAAAATTAAAAGTCGGATTTTTTGATGGTAAAAAAGAAAAAGATTCTGAATTAACATTAGCAACTATTGCAAAAATAAATGAGTACGGAGATGGTAAAAATATTCCACCGCGCCCATTTATGCGTCAAACTCTAAATAAAAATAAAGATTTTAAAAAAGATATTGAAGATGCAGTTAGGGATACTATTAATTTTAAAGCTTCTTTTAAATCTGCATTTAGAAAAGTTGGTGTTAAGGCGATGCAGGAAATGCAATTAGAAATAACAAATGGAAGTTTTAAAGAAAATAGCGAGTATACTAAAAAGAAGAAAAAATCATCAAAACCATTGATTGATAAAGGCCATTTAAGAAGAAATGTTTCTTGGAGAGTGGAAAAATGAAGCAAAAACCGCGGGCAATTCCGAGACTAAAAATAAATATTACTAGAAAAGAAGGTGACTTAATTGACGGTGTTTTTGAAGAAATAGTTAAAGAAAATATTGAATTATATTTAGGAATACAGCCATATAACGGCATGCGCTTAATAAACGACAAAGATTTATCTAAAATAAAGTCATCAGTTCTTGTCTTTGCAGACAAAGAAATAAAATTAAATGACGAATTTATATATAATAATATTGTATATAAAATTAAATATATTGACCAATACTATCTAGGAAATTCTGCACGCTACGAGGCAATAGCTTTTTCGTATGATAGTTACAAATGAAATAAGAAAAATATGTAAATTAGTTTCTGAATATTTAAATTTACCTGTTTATATTGCAGAACAAGATTGTGAAACAAAAAAACAAAATTATATTACTGTATATATTATAGGAATTAGTCCTATTGGTCGGAAAAAAACAGAAATAATTGATAATCAATTAAAATATATCCAATTGTTAGAGCTAGAAATTTGTTTTGACTGTATTGGCTCAGATGCTGCAAAAAATGCAATAAAAATTTCTAACATGTGGCCACTAGAAGAAATACAAAATAAGCTTGCAGATATTGACATATCTTGGAAAAAAAATAACCAAATTAAAAACACATCATATTTATTTAGTGAAAGTTATTTACCGCGAATGACTTTTGAATCTTATTTTTATTTTAAAAACGAAGAAATAGAAACGCATGAAAATATAGAAAAGGTTAAATTAAATTATGGCACAAATTGAAGAAATTATAGAAGTGACGGCGGTTAATTCCGCTCAAAGTATATCACAAAAAGGGTTTGGAACTGGGCTATTTGTTACTGATAACGTTCCTAGTTCATTTAATGATGTTCTTAGAATTTATTCGGAATCAAAAGCAATATTAGACGACGGTTTTCTTGCGACCGATAGCGCATACATTGCAGCTAGTGCTTTTTTTGCACAAGAGCCTAGACCATCACAGTTAATTATTGCACCAATTACTAAAAAAGAAGACGGTAAAATTGATGACTGGCCAACAGCATTAAGCAAAATTAGTAATGTAAATGATGATTGGTATGGTTTGGCCACATACACAAAAAAAGATGACGAAATTATTTCTATTGCAAAATATATTGATACAACTGCAAAAATTTATGCTGTCGCTACATCTGATCCCGCTTCTCGTGATAATCCGTTTAAAGAAACAGGAAAAGATTTAGGAAGCGTTTTAAAAAAATCAGGCTTTAAAAATACTGCTTGGATGTACTCGGAGGAAGCAAGTAAATTTGCTGAATGTGCAAAGCTTGGACAATGTTTAGCATATAAAGCAGGAACAGCAACAATTGCATATAAAACGCTATCAGGGATTAAATCAGACAGTTTAAGCAGAACTCAATCAGAAAATATATTTGCAAAAAATGGCAACACCTATCAAATGATAGCAGGCGTTAACGTAACTAGATACGGGACACTTTGCGACGGAACGCCAATTGATATAAAAATTGGGTTAGATTTTATTAAGGCAAGAGTCCAAGAGAATATATTTTTTGTTTTAAAAAATAGTAAAAAAGTTTTATTCACGGAAAGCGGAATTGTAACTATTCAAAATTGTATTCATGAAGTTTTAGAAAATGCAAATGAAATCGTAAGTGAATATAAAGTTGAAATGCCAAAGCCTGCTAAAATATCAAAAAATATTAAAGCTAAACGAATACTTGATGACATTAAAATAGATTTGATTTTAACGGGTGCAATTCACAAAGTTAAAGCTCAAATTAATTACCAATTATAAGAGGAAACATGACGCTTTATAATCCAGAATCAACAATTGTAAATATTGGCGGTGTAGAAGTAACTGGTTTTGCTGATGGTTCTTTTATTAAAGTAAAAAGAACAAAGGATTTATATACATTAAAATCAGGAGCGCACGGCGATTCCATTTTTGTAAAAAATCCAGATAGAACGGGAACAATTTCGGTAACAATTATTTCAACATTTAAAACAAATGATAAACTATCGGCTTTATTATTAGCGGATGAGTTAGCACCAAACGGCACAAAAGAAATTCCAATTATAGTTAAAGATACAAACGGTTTAACGCTTTGTACAGGATTAGGACGATTAAAAGGCTGGCCAGAATTAGATCGTAACGTGGAAGAAAAGCCAATTGAATGGACTTTTTTAGTTAAAAATTTAAAAATATTTATAGGTGGTACAGATGACTGAAGAAAAAATTAAAGTAAATATTGATGGCGATGATTTTGTAATTGAAAAATTAGAAACATGCGATTCATACGATTTATATATGCAATGTCTATCAATGTTAGCAATAAGTGTAAAGAATTTTAAAAAAGAAACTATTAAAGATGATGATGGCAAAGAAAAGATAGTTTACAGGCCAGATATTGAAAAATTAAATATTGAAGAAATTATTAGTGAATTGATTAAAAAATTAAATTTTGATTATGTAGTTTCTAAGCTAAAAAATATTACAAAAAATAATATTGCATTTACTAGAGATGTTATAAATAAAACAGATGCTTTAACGATTATCGAATTATTTATTCATGTGATTAAAATGAATTGTATGGAACAATTGTTAAAAAAAGATTTAGGGGCAATGTTCCAGCGGATCATTGGCTCCTCGAAGTTTCTCGACGCATTAAAAATCAAACTAAGTTAGATTTTAAAATTATGAGAATATGTCATCAATTTAAAATCTCAAAATCACAATTATTTAAGAATTTTACTCTTGATGATATTTTTGATGAAATCGAATACATGGAACAGCAACATGAAATTGAATACAGGCAAAGCTTAGAAATGCAAAGAAAGTATAACAAAAATGGCGGCTAATTTACTAGCGGATTTTTTCGCAAGATTTACAATTCAATTTGACAAGTCAACGCTTTCAGCTTTTGAAAATAGTATGAGCAAAGGTCGAGAAAATGTTGACAAATATGCTCAATCTGTTGAAAAACTTTCTGGAGTTTTGCAAAAATTAAAATTTGTATTAGCTGGTTATTTAGGTTTTGAAGGAATTAAAAGCACATTTAAAGTAAATGCTGAATATGAAAATGCTAAAAATCAGTTGATAAATGCGACAAAATCAGAAGATATTTCTACAAAACAACTGGAGAAAGTCACTCAATTTGCTTTAAAGTCGAAAATGTCGATTGCAGCATTAACGGAAGAGTATGGAAAATTTCAACAGCAAATGTCATTCTCTGATATTAGCGTTGATAAGTCCTATGATATATATACAAAACTACAAATTGCTTATGCTGGCGCAAATATAAAAAACAAAGAAACTTTGCAGCGAGTGCAGAAAGGCGTAACAGATTTTATTGCTGGCACTGCTTCAATGGCCGAATTAAAACAAAGAGAGCTCGGTGATGACACAATTATTTTGCAGGAAATTGAAAAAAGATTAGGTGGCAAAAAAGTAGCAGATGCAAAATTAAAAGCAATGACCGCAGAACAACGAGCAGAACTTATAAGTGACTCAGGATATTCACTATATAAGGACGGGGTAGAAGCTTATTATAAAAGTCCTACCGCTGCACTTCAAAATTTTAAAAACCAAATTTATATGATCCAAAAAACTATTGGAGAGGCGGGCTTTACAAAATTAGCAGTACAAGCGCTTGATATGTTCTCTAGTGCGTTGAGTAAACTAAATCCTCTAATAAGAATTACATCGGATTTTATTCATGGTATTGCAGAAGCTTTTGATAAAGTACCAGTGGTAATGTGGTCGGTCGTGGGTGCTATAGGGGCTTTAACGTTAGCGCTCAACGCAAATAAAATAGCACTACTTGCAAATATTGTTGTAACAAATGCTTTAATAATAGCAGATGGCGCGTTAGCAATCGCCGCAGGAACAGCGACAATTGCAGAAATTTTAATGACCCTACCTCTGTGGTTGATTGTTGCGGGTGTGCTCGCGGTAATTGCTGTTATTGGTTTACTTGCTGAGGATATTTACGGATATTTTCATGGAAAAAACTCTGTTACTGGAAAAGTTGTTGCAAAATTAAGAGAATTATTTTCTGAATTTGGAACTTGGATTGAAGAAATTGGCGTAAAAATTTCAAACTGGATTTATGATCATACAATAGGCTGGATTAAAAAATTTGAAGCATTCGGTACAAAGTTTTCAAAATGGATAAGCGAAAAAACAAAATCATGGGTTAAAAAATTTGGTGAATTTGGTACAAAAATATCTTTAGAAATTTATAGTGCGTTTAATAGAGTTAAAGATTTTTTATTGGGTATATTTATTTATATTAAGGATAAATATTTTCAATATGTTGTTGAGCCTATCCTAGCGATGTCATCAAAAATTTCAGGAGTATTTAGCAAGATATTTAGTGGTGTAAGTGATAAATTTAGAAGATTTAAACCTAAAATATCTTTAGATGATGTTAATAACATTATGGGTACTATTATCCCAAAAGTGGAACATTTTACAGAATATAGGAGCCAACAGCCGCTTATTTATCCAACACAAAAACCAATTAATAACGTAACTAATACATTTTCACCTAAATTGAGTTTTGATATTGTATCAAATAATCATCATCAAACAGACGAAAAATTTCTAGCAAATAAAATTCGTGATTATGTTGATGATACGTTTACATCTCACTACTCATTAGCAATGGCAGACGCTACAAGCAGGGAATAATGGGCGCAATAGTTATTTTAGATGGTGATGGTAATTCTATTGATATTGATTGCACAAATGAAGATTCTAGAAATTATTCTTCTAAAGTAACATCAAAACCTATCGGTAGTGGCATTTCTGTTTCTGACTCAAGAGTGTTAGAAAATCCTAAGTTTTCAATTGATGGAACAATATCAAATATACCAACAATTGAAACAAGCGATGAAGATGTTGAAGTAAAAGCAGATAACGGAATTATTAATAAAATAAGTTTATTGTTTGGAAAAACAACATCAAATTCAAGTATTAAAATAAAAGAAAATGTAGAAGAGAATAGAGTTTTAGATGCACATAAATATTTTGAAAATCTTTATGAATCGCAAAAAACATTCTCTTTATTTATTAGGGGATTTGATGAAATAGACAACCTTGTTTTGTTAAATTACACACCAAAATTTAATGCCGATAACGGGGATAGTTTAAAATTTACTCTTGAAATACAAAAAATTATTAAAGTCAAAACAAAAACTACATCAGTACCAAAAGAAAAAGTTAAGCCTAAAGTTGTTGAAAAAAAGAATAACGGAAAAAATGAAACAAAAAAAATAGATCCTAATGATACATATGGTGTGAAAGTTTTTGATGGTTTAAAAAACGTATCTTCAAACGTATCTTCATTTTTGGGGTTTAAATAATGATATATGAAATAGTAATTACAAATAAATCTCATTACTTTGTGCAAACAAATATCATTGATAATCAAGCATATCAATTTGAATTTTCTTTTAATTCACGAGACGAAAGATGGCGCTTGTCTGTTCTGGATATGAAAGACAATTATTTAATTAGAAATATTAAAATATTGCCTTTTGTAGGGATGTTTAAAAGATACAAAATAGAAAATTTATTTGCTGGTGAAATTGTAGGATTTAATAACAAAAATATTTATGAATATCCAAATTTTGAAAATTTAGGGAATGAATTTAAAATATATTATTTTTCTACAGAAGCAATTGATAAAATAAAACAAGGTGAACTATGGAACAATATATAAGGTCATATGAATTAACTATAGGGCAACCTAACTCCATTGGATTTGTTTTAGATGATCATGAAATAGATTTTTCTGTAAAAAAAGGACAAGAAAACGATAAATCAATTAATAAACTAACTCTAAAGATAATAGGTTTAGATAAGGAATACAGAGATGCCTTAACAGCTAAAAATAATATGGCCATTATATTTAGTGCAGGTTATCAAAATAAAACCGTTATATTTCAAGGGAAAATTACAAAAGCTTCAAGCAAAAAAAATGCAACTGATTATGAAACAAATATTGAAGCGGCCGAAGGTTATATTGCATTACGAGAAGCAAAAACATCAAAATCATTTCCAGCAGGAACAAACGCGCTGACAATAATAAATGCGCTATGTAGTGATTTAATGGAAAAAGAAAATGATTTAGCATTAGGAACAATTTACAATTCAGAGTTGCTTTCAAATAAAATATATAGAAATGGTTATTCAATCTGTGGATTTACTAAAGCAGAAATATCAAAAATATTACAACCTCTAAATATGAATTTTTCAATACAAAATAATATTATTTATATTGCAGCTAGAGATAAAATAACGCAACAACAGGGTTTTTTATTAGATTATAGCTCTGGTTTAATCATCGCAGAAAAAACAAAAAATGATCCACAGGCTACAGAAAAAGAAAAAAAGCCTGTAGACGGTGTAAATTTTGAAGCATTTCTTAATGGTGCGCTGCAACCTCTTTCGATGATTAAAATTAATAATGATGATAGTGTTAATAGTAATTACAAAATAATTAGCATTGAACATAAGGGAACATATTTAGGCGGCGACTGGATAAGTAAAGGCTTTGCTGTGGAGGTTCGATGATATCAGAAGTAATACAAGCGCATCTAGAAAATTTTTTAACTGAGTTTCACACTGTTTTTCCTGCTCAGGTTGTGAGATATAACCATGAAAATCAATGTGCCGATTTGCAGCCGACAATTAAAAAAAGATTCAAGGACGGGCAAGTTTTAGATTTGCCGATTTTACATAACGTTCCGATTTGTTTTTTGTCTGTTTCTAATTCAATTATAGGACTACCGATAAAAGAAAATGACACGGTTTTAGTTCTGATTTGCGAGCGTTCAATCGACGCGTGGATTAATTCAGACGGTGCGCCAATTGACCCTGACGACACACGTAAATTTAATTTAAGTGACGCTTTAGCTATTCCCTGTTTAAGACCAACAAGTAAAAAAATACAATTTGCACAAAACGCCATTGTGTTAAAAAATGCAAATTGCCAAATTGTAATTAACGACAATAATACTCTAGACATTCATGCACAATCTAAACTAAATATAAATAGCGATGATGATGTTTGCATTGTTTCCGCAAAATCAATCGAGATTAAAAGCGATAGTAATTTAAATATCACTTGTAATAATGCAATCATCAAAGCGGATAAAGTTTCTTTCAGTGGTGATATTGAATGTAAGAAAATTTCTTGCACAGCATTAAAGTCATCCTCAAATATTGAAGCGTTAAACGTAAAAGCAGATGTTGAAGTAACAGCGGCAAAAGGTTTGGTCTCTTTAAGTAAACACACTCACGCGGGTGTATTGTCTGGAGGGTCTGTAACAGATTTACCAAAGGGATAGAATTAATTATGGTTGATATTTTACTAGATAATGATGGCGAAATAGATATTAAAAGTGGTAAAATATTATCTACATCAAACATTGCGCAAGCTATAAAAATAAGACTCAGAACATTTAAAGGCGAGTATTTTTTAGATGAAACTCGAGGAGTTCCCTACTATCAAAAGATTTTAGGAAAAAAAACAACAAAACAAAACATTGATATTCTTTTTAAGAAAGAAATATTAAGCGTTAAAAATGTTGAAAAAATAATTAAGTTTAATTCTTATACTAATAATAAAACATATTTCTATAACGCAGAAATTAAAACTAAAAACTCTGAAGTGTTTACAATTAAGGACAATATTTAATGACATCATACATGACAAGAGAAGGCTTAAATATTAAAAGACAACCTCAAATATTGTCTGAGATGGTTAAATATATTGAGAGTAAAGCTAAAGTAAAAATTGTATTAGAAGATACTCTGATCGGTAACTATTTAGAATCTGTTTCTTTTCAATTAAGCGAAGTTTGGGAGGGTGTGCAAAGCGCATACGACGCTTCAAATCCTGATAGTGCGGAAGAAAAAAACCTTGATGATTGCGGCTTAAATAGTAATATTATCAGATTGGAAGCTGCAAAAACAAAAGTTGAAGCTGCGCTTACAGGAAAAATAGGCACAAAAATACCTAAAGAATTTTTATTAAAATGCGTTGCAAATAATGAACTATTTTTTAATGAAAATGAAATTATTTTAAATGTAAATAATTGTATAGAATTTTCAGCAAAAATAAATGACGGCATACTACCAAGTAAAGAATATTTTATAAATATTAATGGAAAAAAAATATCTTACACATCAAAAGCAAATGATAAACCTGTTGATGTTTGCAGAAATTTAGTAAGCTTATTTAATATTGATAACTATAAAATAATACAAAGCGATAATTTCTACACAATATCATCAAATGATTTTAGTGTATTTTTACCTTACATTAGTGAGAATCAGACACTAGATAAAGTGACAAATAAAACAATGTTTAGCGCTAAAAATGACGGCGCGATTATATGCCCTCCTGAAACGTTAAACATTGTTGTTTCTCCTGCCCTCGGTCTCTCGCGTGCTACAAATAATGAGCAAGCGCGATCTCTCGGTAGGCTTCGCGAATCAGATATCGAATACAGAGCGCGAAGGTCAGGAGCAAGTGCGATTATCGGTCAAAACGTTTGGCAGGCTCTTAAAGCAAAACTTGCTGATGTGCGCGGGGTTTCTAGCGCTGATGTTATTAATAACGATAGCGATAAGGTATCGAGCGAGGGTCTCCCGCCACATTCGTATCAAGCGATTGTTGAGGGTGGCGATGATCAGGAGATTGCGGCGGTTATATTTAATAACAAGCCGTCGGGTATTCCATGTGTAGGTAGTGTTAGGGTTCCGTATTATATCCCAAAAACAGATCAATATTTTGATATTTATTTTTCCCGTCCTAGCGACGTTCCTATTTTAGTAAAAATTGAATTAATCGTAACAAATAATTTTCCAGAAAATGGAGATATTATTGTGCGAGAATCTGTTTCAAAATATGGTAATAGTTTAGGGATTAATAATAATATAATTGATCAGAAATTTTATGGTTCTATATTTGCAAGTTGTATTGGAATTATAAATATAAATTTATCATTAGCTAAAAAATCAGACGGTATTTACAAAAAAGAAATAAAAATATCAAGAACCGAATACGCTACATTTTCATTAAATGAAATAATGGTTATTAAAAATGTACAATAAAATTGAACATAAAAAAGAATTAAATAATAAACTGTTATTTCAATTTCAAGATAAAGAAATAATTAATATTGTAAATGATGCAATAGGGATTCAGTTAAATGATATTGAAGAAACATTAGAAAATATGACAACAAAACGGGGGTTAAACAATGCGATAGGTAAACAATTAGATGTTATTGGAATAAATAAAAATATTCCTAGAAATATAGATAATGATGAAATATATAGGCAGGAAATTAAAAATAAAATAGCAATAGATTGTTCTCGGGGGCTATGCAATGATGTAATATTAGCGGCAGAATTGATACTAAATGGAAAAAAATATTTATATGGCGAATCTTATCCCGCACGTTGTGAAATAATAGCATGTAATAATTGTAATAAAAATGAATATTTAATGTTAAAAAATACAGTTTCACTTGGTGTTACCTTTGGTTTAAGATATTCAAAATCTGAAAATCCATTTGGATATAACAAAAAATTATATACAGGATTAAAAACAATATTTGGCAATAATTCAAACAAAGGAGCTGGTTATGCTTCTATAATTAGGGATGAAGAATGATAAATAAACCTGAAAAATATGCCGATTGGTGTATAAAAAACAACAAAAATGGATTAAATAATACATATACAAAAGCAGAATATCCACAATCAAAAATTGACGACGGATGGGATGTTGACGAAATTCCCCCAAGGGAATGGGAAAATTATAAGAATAATTTAGTAGGCCAATGGCTTAGATATCTTGATGAACAATTACAAAAAGTTTCTACCGTGGGCGTTCCTATTGGCGTTGCCGTTGCGACATTTCCAAGCCTTGGGGGCTACAAATGTATTGCCTTGGAAAAAGCAGACGAATTTGGTTTTGTTCTTTGCAATGGCCAAATAATTAATGATCAAGAGTCTCCATTTAATGGAAAAACAATACCTAATTTAAATAATAATAATTTTTTAAAAGGTTCTAACAAAGATAATGTCTTAGGTGGTAATAAAAATAATAATGTTAATTTTAACCACACACATAATTATGCCCATACACATGAAGTAACAAGATTAAAAATAGATAACGCTGATACAGGAAGATTAATACAATTATTTTATGAGAACGCAAGAAAGGGAGAAAATGAGCCTGATTATGTTCTCTCTTTTAATCCAGCGGCAAATACATCTGCTAAAGGCAGTGGATTGCAATTAGTAAATTCAAGCCATGATTACAGAAATTTTTATACAAGTGGTGTTTTAGGCGATGCAATTAATGGTGTGCTTGATAAGGCAGAAACATCAAATATAAGCGGTAAATCTGATTTAAATATCGAACCGCAAAACGTAACAACAGTATATATAATAAGGATTAAATAATTTTATATGAAAAAAATAGTTTTAGGTATTTTAGGATTTTTAGTTGCTTCTTGCGGATTAAATGCCCATGCAAATTCAACTTGTGGTGATCCAACAAAGGGATCTTTCACTTGCGATGCGGATCAAATTTCTGTTGAATTTGATTTTGATAATATCAGCAGATCGAGATTATATGAGCTTGACTCTTCTTCAGGATATAGTGATCATGGGTATTATGCATCGTTAAGTTTTTACGGGGCTCCAATTAAATCAATTACTAGTCCATCAATAAATATAAACTCAATGGGAGGGGCTTTTAGATACAAACATGTTACTGCTTCGTTTCCTTTTAGAAATCATCTTTTTGATTGTTATGGCTGTAGGAATTACCAAAATAGTAATGCTTATACGGTAGAATTAATTGCTAGAGATAAAAATGGAAATGATATTGTAATTGATTCTAGATCTGCAACAGTTACTGGTGAGTATAGGTATGCATATCCTGCACTTTATTCTTTATCAGCAATTAATAATGGTTTTTTATCTACATATGGAGAAGGTGCTGTTATTTTAGCTGGTAACGTTGATGATAGTTATAACGAATTTAGATTTAGAATTAAGAATATCAATTTACCAACAAGAGTTTATTTAGGATCTGATAGTTTAATCAAAACAAATTTATTTGATATGCTAAGGAATAAAAAAATAAATTTAAATGTTGTTGGCTATAATTAATATTTAAAAATAAGGAAATTTTATGGTGCGCCAAGATAAGTGCGTAAGAACCAGTGAGTGCGAATCTCACCCACGTAAAGATTAGCCATCAGCGTGGAAGTAAGCAGTGCGATTAATAAGGTAACAAATTAATTGAAGCCATTGT